>JADMKH010000236.1 GCA_018780025.1 Thiobacillus sp. | reverse complement strand
GCGCAATGGCGAGCACCGTGGCGGAATCCAGGCCGCCGGAAAGCAGAATGACGGCAGGCTTCATTGCTGGCTTCATTTTCCTGGCGTATTGCCCCACAGCACTTTGTGCAATTGCAGCTGCAACCGCACCGGCAGACGGTCGGCCAGTATCCATTCGGCCAGGCTGGCAGGCTGCAATTCACCTTGCACTGGCGAAAACAGTACCGGACAGACCTGCGCGAGCTTCTGTGCATGAATCACTTCACGCGCCCAGTCATAGTCAGCCCGATTGGCCAGCACGAACTTGATCTCGTCCTGCGGCGTGAGATGCGCCATATTTTCCCAGCGGTTGCGTGCTTCCTCGCCCGAATCCGGCGCCTTGATGTCGACAATGCGCGAAACGCGCGGATCAACCTTGCTGATATCGAGCGCACCGCTGGTTTCGAGCGAGACCGAGTAACCGCTGTCGCACAGCGCAGCCAACAACGGCAAACAGTTTTTTTGCGCCAGCGGCTCTCCTCCCGTGACGCATACCGTTGGCACGCCAAACGCTGCCACCTGCGCAAGCAGCGCGGTCAGGGCGACGGTTTCGCCGCCCTGAAAGCTGTATGGCGTATCGCACCAGCGGCAGCGTAACGGACAGCCGGCCAGGCGAATGAACACCGTTGGCAGCCCGACCCGGCTGGTTTCGCCCTGCAAAGAAAAAAATACCTCCGTCAAGCGGAGCGTGAGTGTTGCCGCTTTAGCGTCTTTACACTCACTGCCTGGCTCTTGCGGGTGGAGCGTGGATGTTGTCGACATATCGGCATGACTACCACGGCCTACCCTTTGCGGGTGGAGGGTATGAGATTCGGACATGATGCTTATTTGAGTGCAGACAGCCGGCGGGTGGCGAGCGTGGCGGCATTGGTGCCGGGATGTCTGGCGACCAGTTCTTCGAGAACTTTACGTGCGCCGGTCAAGTCATCCAGCGCGATCATATTGCTGGCGATGTTGAGCAAGGCATCGGGCACCTTGGCACTGGCCGGATACGCCGCCACCAGTTTTTGCTGATGCGCCAAAGCCGATTTGTAATCCTTCAATGCAAAATAAGAATAGCCAATCCAATACTGCGCATTGGATGCCAGCGCGCTGTCCGGATACGCTTTGAGAAAGCCCTTGAAGCCGGCAATGGCGCCCGCGTAGTTGGCTCCGCGGAAATGATCGAGTGAGGTCTCATAACTGCGCGACTCCACCATCGGGTCGAGCTGCGGCGCGGAGGTTGCGGCTGCGGGCCCCGCTGAAGGCGCACCCGCAGCTTGCGCAGGGGCCATCTCGGGCGATCCGGTCCCGGCTGCCGAAGCCGACTTAAGCGATTTGGCGAGATCGGTGATGCGCTGATCAAGATCCACATACAAATCATTTTGCCGTTTGCCGAGCGTGTCCATCTGATGCACCTGGACTTCAGCCTGACCGCGCATTTTGGCGACCTCCGACTTGAGCGCTTCAACTTCCTGCAACATGCCCAGCAGCTGCTGGTTTTGCTGGCCCCCGCTCTCCAGTCTGGCAAGACGGGCGTCGAGCGAACCGGCTAGCTGTTGCAAAGCCTGTATCTGTCGAGCGAGCTCGTCTGTATTGGCCGCCCACGCGGGGCGACCCAGCATGAGCGCCAATACCAATGCAACGCTGAATAAATTCCTCAACGCCATTTACTCGTCGGCATACACCACATCGGCGCGGCGGTTTTCTGCATAAGCTTCTTCGGTCTCGCCCTCTTTGCGCGGCTTTTCTTCGCCAAAGCTGACTGCCTCAATCTGCGCCTCACTCACGCCCAGCACGGCCAATGCCTTGCGTACGGCCTCAGCACGCTTTTGCCCCAAAGCCAGGTTGTACTCGCGGCTGCCGCGCTCGTCGGCATTACCTTGCAAAATCACGCGTGCATCGCGCTTCGACAACAGGTAACCGGCATGCGCTTCCAGCATCGCGCGGTATTCGGCTTTCACCGCAAACTGGTCGTAATCGAAATACACACTACGGCTGGACAAGGGGCTGGCCGGATCTTTACGGGGATCGCCGGCATAGCTGCTGCCATCAAGCGCGCTTCCGCCCACGCCCTTGCCATCCAGCGCAGTGGTTTCAACGCCACTACTGCCGGCCTTGCTGGGCGAAGCCATCGCTGCATCAGCCTTGCTGCCTGTGCGGTCCTCAACTGTTGCCTTGGTGCCACTGGTTGTGCCGCATGCGGTCAGGGTTAATGTCAGCAGTGCGGACCATAGAATTTTGTTCATTCATCTCTCCTTGGTGATTTCTGAAAAAGGCTTATTGCTTTGCAGCGTGAATATCACAGACGCAGGGTTCTCATCCGTTGCTCCGGGTGAATACACCCGATTTTAATTATTGCCACATATATACAATATACAAAAGCTAAAGCGCGCACGGCCTCGCTTCAAATTCATTCGCTTGAACCGGGCATCAGGGTCCCCAGGCGGGTTCGCGGGCATCGATGCCTGATTCTGACAAGCGTGCGTGCGTTTTCCCATCCAGGCTGACCGTCCCCAAAATCCCGCGTCCAGCCTGAACCGTCGCGTACAAGACAGCCTGGCCATTCGGCGCAAAACTGGGGGATTCGTCACGCGCCGTATCGGTCAGGGCACGCGTCTGTCCGCTCGAAAGATCAAGCAGCATCACCCGGAAACGTCCTTCATCGCGGCCGATATAGGCCAGAAGCTTACCATCGGGACTGATTGTGGGCGACACGTTGTAGGTGCCGCTGAAGCTTACGCGCCTGGGTTCGCCGCCGCTGGCGGCCACCCGGTAGATTTGCGGGCTGCCGCCCCGGTCGGACGTGAAATAAATAGTATTTCCATCAGGAGAAAAGACCGGCTCGGTATCGATGTTGCCACCCTGCGTTAAGCGGGTGAGGCCACTGCCGTCAACGTTGAGCATGTAAATCTGCGATGCCGCGTCACGGGTGAGCACCACAGCCAGCCGTTTGCCGTCCGGTGCCCACGCGGGCGCAGAATTCGACCCTTTGAACGCGGCTGTCTTGCGGCGGCTGCCATCCTGCAGGGATTGCACATAGACAACCGGCTTTTTGTCCTCAAACGACACATACACCAGCCGATTGCCATCCGGCGAAAACATCGGGGAAATCACCGGTTCATTCGAACGCACCACAGTGCGGGGATTCTGCCCATCCGCATCGGCAACCCGGAGCTCAAAACGTTTCCCCTGCTTCTGCACGTAGGCAATACGGGTACTGAATATGCCGGGGGTTCCAGTCAGCTTTTCATACACGAGGTCCGCAATCTGGTGAGCGGTGGCGCGCCACTGTTCCGCTGAAATGGTGTAACTGAACCCCGCCAACTGCGTTTGCTTGATGACATCCAGCAGGCGGAATCGGACGTCAAAGCGTCCACCGGGGAGCGCGGTGACCTGGCCGATCACCATGGCATCCGCCCCTTTGCTGCGCCAGACACCGTAGTTGACCTGCGCGAGGTCAACCGGCTGCTGCATGCCGCTCACGTCGACCAGCTTGATCTGGCCACTGCGGACCAGATCGTCTCCCGCAATTTGCGTCAGTACAGGCATCGGCTGACCCGCCGCAGTCTGGAATGGCACCATCGCCACGGTAATTTTGTTGGCTGCGCCACCGATGACCTGAATTTCCATGGCGGCGTTCGTGGAAAACGACACGCTCAGAAAGGCAAGGAACAACAAGGGGGAAAGCAGGGTGATACGCAACATGGGCACAAAAATCTCGGTCAAACGTACTGGATTGGCAAACTGAGTCTAGCATAGCCCACCTGGCTGGCAGCCGCCGCAAGGCGCCCACAGCCACGCTCACTCTTTGGGGCGATGGACGAAAGAAAGTTCCGGAACGAATTCAGCGCGGGCGTCACGTTCGGTAGGCAAAGGCAACGGAGAGGACTTTTCGATGGCGCGTTCCACTGCCGCGTCGTAGGCCGCATTGCCGCTTGACCGGGTTAACCGCACACTCACGACTTCGCCGGTAGGCAGCAATTTCACCAGAAAACGCACCTCGATATTGCCGGGCAGGTTGTCGGGCAGGCGGGTGTTGCTGCGCACCTTGGCGCTGATCAGGTCGCGGTGCTGCCCAACGATGCGCGCCACCTCGGCCTGGCGCTTGCCGGCTGCAGCGCGCGCTTCGGCCAGCCTGGCCTGGCGCGCTTCGTTCGCCGCAGTTTCGTCCGCCATGCGCCGCACCAGATCCTCTTCTTCCATCTGACGCAGCAGTTCGCGTTTTTTCTGTTCGGCCAGCTGTTTTTCATGCGCCTTCCTGGCGGCCTCGGCCTCAACGCGCGCGGCCTCAGCCCGGGCTTTTTGTTCAGCCTCATGCTGCGCCTCGCGTTTTTGCATGTGCTCCGCGTCGGCTTTTTTCTTTTCCAGCGCGATATCAGGCGCCTTGAGTGGCAGTTCTTTGACTATCGGTGCGGGCTCGGTTTTGGGAACCGGCAACTTCACGGGTTCTGGCGGAACGATTTCCGGCTGAGGATGCGGCCTTGGCGGCGGCAACGGCGGCAACGCATCCCATATGTCGACCATCACCGGCGCAGGGTGCCGGGTCTGCCACGACACCCCAAACACCAGCAACAGCAAAAAAAGCACATGCACCCCCAATGCCATGGCGCCCGCGGCGAGGCTGGAGCCGGGGCGGGAGATGTGGGGCGCGTCTAACGGCGAATTCACGGCGTCGGGCGGGCGAGCAGGCCAATGCGGGTGATCCGGGCCCGTTGCAGCAGCGTCATGGTGTCCATTACTTCTTCATAACGAACATTCTTGTCAGCCGCAATCACCACGGGTTGATCCGGCGCAGCGCGGTGCAATGCAGCGATTGCATCGGCCAGATCCGGTTTTTTCACGGTCTGCTCAGCGTTGCCCGCAGCCCGGTTGCGCAACACATATTCGCCTGATTCCTTAATGATGACCTCAAGCGGTTGCGACGGGGTTTGCGAAGTCTTGCCGACACTGGGCAGCTCAACCTGTCCCGGATTGATGAAAGGCGCCGTCACCATGAAAATAACGAGCAGCACCAGCATCACGTCGATCATCGGCACGACGTTGATCTGGGCAACCAGCTTGCGTGTCCGTGCCACCGCCTATGCCGCCTTGGTGGTTTGCCGCTGCAGGATATTGGAAAACTCTTCCATGAAGCTTTCCATGCGGTTGGCCAGGCGGTCGATGTCGTGGGTGTAGCGGTTGTAGCCGACCACGGCGGGAATCGCGGCGAACAGGCCCATGGCGGTGGCAATCAACGCCTCGGCAATGCCGGGGGCGACTTGCGCGAGCGTGGCTTGCGCCACCGTGGCCAAGCCCTGAAACGCCAGCATGATGCCCCACACCGTGCCAAACAATCCGACGTAGGGCGACACCGAACCCACTGTAGCGAGAAAAGCCAGATGCGACTCCAGGCCATCGAGTTCGCGCTGGTAGGTTGCGCGCATGGCGCGGCGGGTGCCGTCGATGATGACGTTGAGCGACAGCCCGGTCTGCTGCCGCAGCTTCATGAATTCACGAAACCCCGCTTCAAAAATGCGTTCCATTTCGCCCGCATTTTCGCGTTCGGCAGCCACCCGTTTATACATGACGTTGATATCGCCGCCGCCCCAGAATTCCTTTTCGAAGCTGTCGGTTACCTTTAAGGCGCGCTTCAGCGCAAACATCTTGATGAAGATGTACCACCACGACATCATCGATGCGAACAGCAATATCGCCATCACGCCTTGCACCGGCAGCGAGGCGTTGATGATGAGGTGAAGCAGCGAGAGGTCTTGACCGAGTTCAGGGTTCACGTTTTTTGGACCAGTGCTTGAAGAATGGGCGTAGGTATTTTAACGGGTTTGAAATGCGACGCATCGACACAGGCCAGCCTGACCTGCGCTGAAACCAGGCGGGTCGAGCCTCGCGTGAGCGTTTGTTTCACACTGAGGCTGGCACGACCGATTGCATGCACGCTGACGTCAACATCAATCTCATCGTTAAATCGGGCGGGCGCCAGGTAATCGACTTCCACCCGCCGCACCACGAACATGACTCCCGCGCTGCGCCGAAGTTCATCCTGCTCGAAACCGAGTCCGCGCAGCCATTCCGAACGCGCACGCTCCATGAACTTGAGATAGTTGGCGTAATACACCACGCCGCCGGCGTCTTCCCAATAGACGCGGACCGGCCAGTGAAACGCCACGCATGAATCGAACCCGGCGCTCAAAACAGGTCCGCGCCGGGGTCGCCGGACGGCGCAACCAGGCCGAGATGGCGATAGGTCAGCGGCGTGGCGATGCGGCCGCGCGGCGTCCGTTGCAGATAACCCTGCTGAATCAAATAAGGTTCAAGCACATCCTCGATGGTGTCGCGCTCTTCGCCAATCGCGGCAGCGAGATTGTCCAACCCGACCGGGCCGCCCATGAACTTTTCGATAATGGCCGACAGCAGTTTTCTGTCCATCACATCGAGCCCGGCACGGTCGACGTCGAGCATCACCAAAGCGGCATCCGCCACCGCGCCGGTCGCATGGCCGTCCGCTTTCACCTCGGCGTAATCGCGCACGCGGCGCAACAGACGGTTGGCGATACGCGGCGTGCCGCGCGAACGCCGGGCAATTTCCAGCGCCCCGGCTGCTTCCAGGTTCATCTGCAACAAGCCGGCCGAGCGGTGGACGATAAAGCCCAATTCTTCCGCCGAGTAAAACTCCAGCCGCGCGACAATGCCGAAACGGTCGCGCAGCGGATTGGTGAGCATGCCCGCACGCGTGGTTGCGCCGACCAGGGTGAACGGCGGCAGGTCGAGCTTGACCGAGCGCGCTGCCGGCCCTTCGCCGATCATGATGTCGATCTGGAAATCTTCCAGCGCGGGATACAGCACCTCTTCCACCACCGGGCTCAGACGGTGGATCTCGTCGATGAACAACACGTCGTGCGGTTCCAGATTGGTCAGCAGCGCGGCCAGGTCGCCCGCGCGTTCCAGCACCGGACCCGAAGTCTGCCGCAGATTGACGCCCATCTCGCGCGCGATGATGTGCGCCAGCGTGGTCT
>JADMKH010000201.1 GCA_018780025.1 Thiobacillus sp. | reverse complement strand
GCGCGCGCCGCTCCATTTCGGGGTTGCCGCGCTGCACCGAATCGAAGTCCAGATCGGCTACATTGGCGCCGGTGTCCATCGACGAGGCCGCGCCGCCGCCGAGGCCGATCAGCATGCCGGGGCCGCCCAGCTGAATCAGCAGGGTGCCGACAGGCAGCATTTTCTTGTCCACATGGTCGGCGCGAATGCTGCCGACGCCGCCCGCCAGCATGATCGGCTTGTGGTAGCCGCGGCGCTGTCCGGACACGGTTTCCTCGAAGGTGCGGAAATAGCCCGCCAGGTTGGGACGGCCGAATTCGTTGTTGAACGCCGCCGCGCCGATCGGGCCTTCGAGCATGATGGCGAGCGGGGTGACGATGCGCTCCGGCTTGCCGTAGGCATCGGTTTCCCACGGCTGGAGGTAGCCTGGAATGTTCAGGTTCGATACCGAAAACCCGCCCAAACCGGCCTTGGGTTTGGAGCCGGTTCCGGTTGCGCCTTCGTCGCGGATTTCGCCGCCGCTGCCGGTCGCCGCGCCGGGGAACGGCGAGATCGCCGTCGGGTGGTTGTGCGTTTCCACTTTCATCAGCACATGCGTGAGTTCGCTGCTATAGGCGTAGCTGCCATCGGCGCGCGGGTAAAAGCGCTCGATCTGCGCGCCTTCAATCACCGAGGAGTTATCCGAATACGCCACCACCGTGCCTTCGGGATGAGCGGCGTGGGTGTCGCGAATCATGCCGAACAGCGATTTGGCCTGCGCCGCGCCGTCGATCACCCACGAGGCGTTGAAAATCTTGTGGCGGCAATGCTCGGAATTGGCCTGCGCGAACATCATCAATTCGACATCGGTGGGGTTGCGCCCGATGCGGGTGAAGTTATCGACCAGGTAATCGAGTTCGTCGTCGGACAGCGCCAGCCCGAGACTGCGATTGGCCGCTTCCAGTGCAGCACGACCGCCTGCGATAACATCAACCGTAGCCAAATCGCGCGGGGCCACATGCTGAAACAGGACATGCGCATCGTCCAGCGAACCCATCACGGATTCGGTCATGCGGTCGTGCAGCAGCGGCAGCAGCGCAGTCAACGCCGCGCCAGACAGCACACCGCCCTGCGGGTCGCACAAGCGATATGCCACGCCGCGCTCAATCCGGCGCAGTTGGGTGATGCCGCTGTTTTTGAGAATGTCGGTCGCCTTGGACGACCACGGCGAAATCGTGCCCGGCCGCGGCGTAACCACAAGCTGAATCTCGCCGGCTGCGGGGCGATCGGTTGGTGTGCCGTAATCCAGTGTTTTTGACAGCTGCTGGCTGGCCGCCGCATCCAGTTCGACGTCCAGTTCCAGAAAATGCCAGTAACGTGCCGTCAGATCGCCCAGTGCGATTCCAAGCCGGGCGGCTTCCTGGCGAATTTTCTCAACACGAAAAGAAGACAGTGCGGCACTGCCGGGGAGCGATACGATGGAAGACATGAGCGTTTTTGCAAACAGGCAAAGGCGCTATTTTAGCCGATTGACAGGCTCCTACGGGGTGTCCTTTTGGCCGGTCGCAGCCTGCTTTTGCCAAACTTCGAGGCATCCGAGACCACAAAAATGATGCACATAATCCTGCGCATCCGTTACGTTGACGGCATCAGCCGGGATTTCCGCCAGGCACACTTCACAGGTCAGCCGGGTGCAAGCGGCCTCGTCGGCACACTGCGCCACCACTCCGCCGGCTGAATTTCGATTATGCATAGTCATGCGGCATTCCATATTTAAAGTACCAACCGGTTTGAATATAGGCCGTCAACATGGGTTGATCAATAACCCGCTTCCTTGATCGCCGTCTTGATAATCTTGTAATCCGCTTCCTTGTCGATCACGAAACCCGTCACCTTGCTATGTATGGTTTTTTGCAAAGACTGAATAATGTCCTGGCTTAATGCGACAGCCGCGGCACCAAGCCTGTTCTGTTCAGTTGCGGTCAAACGGTTCGTCGCCATCAGGGTGAAATCCGGCGTGTTGGGCAAGGGTGCCCAGATTTCGAAATCCCCTTTTGCCAGCAACGCATCCGCTGCCTTGCTGCGCAAGCTGCCCGCCTGGGCGTGATTGCGCTCCAGGGCGATGGTGACATCGTCCTGGGTCTTGAAATTCACGATTTTGGGGGAACCGGAGCTGTTGCGCTTGACGGTATAGCGCCCCATCACATCCAGCCAGGACTCCTTTTCGGTCATGGCTACCGTGGTCACATTGACGCCCTTGCGGCGCACCAGAACGCCCGTGGCCTGATCTTTCACCCGGGCCACCGGCGAATAGTCCTTGTCCAGCACGGAAACCGCCAGCGATGGCGGAACGAAATACATATCCAGCCGCCCCCTGTCCAGTGAACGGAGGGCGGTTTTGATGGTGCGGAATAAGGTGAGTCGGGGTTTTAGACCCAAAGATGCGCTAAGCGCCTGGGCAAACGGCATCGCCGCATCCCTGAATTCGTCCATGAAAACATCTGCTTTTCCGGTACCCGGATAAATTCCGATGCTCAGCCCTGAATCATCGGCATAAGCCATGAGCGGCAAGGCGGGAAATAGCGCCAGCCCGGCCAGGAATTGTCGTCGTTGCATAGGGGTCTCCATTTTTATCGGCAACCGAATGTCCGGTCCAAGCTTAACGGCAAACGCAGGACCACCTTGATATCCGAAACGGATGGTCTTTTTCGACCAGGCAAGCCTTCAGTCCAAACCGAGTCGGACCGAGTCGGACCGAGTTTGCGACGATGGGGCTAAGATGCTCGCATTTACCCACTCCGGTCCCGCAGACCCATGCCGGCTAACCCACATGCCCACGTTTCGCCGCCCCTGTTCATGGCTGCCGATATCCAGGCCATCGAGCAAAAATGGTTAGCGGCTCATCCGGATGCAGCCTTGATGGAAAAAGCCGGCGCCGCTGTTGCCGAACTGGCAGGCGCGCTGGCCAACGAATCCGGAGCGCCGGTCCTGATCCTGGCCGGGCCCGGCAACAACGGAGGCGATGCGGTAACGGCTGCGCGGATGCTTCAAGCGCAAGGCTTGCGTGCACTTGTCGTCAGCCGGGCCGATCCAGGCCGTTTGCCGCCCGATGCAGCGCGCGCGTGGTCCGCCTGGCGCGATGGCGGCGGCACGATCCTGAACGAAATACCCCATACGCAAGCGTTCAGTCTGGTGATAGACGGGCTGTTCGGGGTGGGGCTGCAGCGCGACATTACCGGTGAAACAGCACATTCAATAGCCCAGGTCCAGGCATTGGACTGCCTCAAGCTGGCCATCGACGTACCAAGCGGCCTCGACAGCGACAGCGGCCGGATACGCGGCTGCGCGCTGCGCGCCGACCACACGCTCACCTTTCTGGGACTCAAGCCCGGCCTGCTCACCGCCGACGGACCGGATTACGCCGGCACCCTGCATCTGGACACGCTTGGCGTCGACCCAAAAGCCATGCCCGCCACGCCGGGATTCGCGCTGACACACTTGGCGCCCCGGCACCACCTCCCTGCTCGCGCCCACAACAGCCATAAAGGCCTGTACGGACAGGTGGGTTTTATCGGCGGAGACATTGGCATGGTCGGCGCCTGCCTGATCGCCGGGCGTGCTGCGTTGCAGCAAGGCGCAGGCAGCGTCACGCTGGGGATGCTGGACGCACGCATCGCGGTTGATTTCGGCGAGCCGCGGCTGATGTTTGCCTCGCCCGAAACGCTGCCGGGCACGCCAATCAGCGTGCTGGCGGTCGGCCCGGGGATGGGCCAGAGTCCGCGCGCGCATGCACTGCTGGAAGCCGCGCTTGCGGCGCCCTGCCCGCTGGTGCTCGATGCCGACGCCCTGAATCTTTTGGCCAGCGACCCCGATCTGTCCAAGCAGGCCGCCCGGCGCAGCCATCCCACCCTGCTCACCCCGCATCCCGGCGAAGCAGCGCGCCTGCTCAAGGCAAGCGTGGCAGAAATTCAGACTGGACGCATTGAAGCGGCCCTCGCACTCAGCCGGCATTACTCTGCAGAGATTGCACTGAAAGGCGCCGGCACCGTGATTGCGCATCCCGATGGCCGCTATGCCATCAACACCAGCGGCGGCCCCTGGCTTGCGCAGGCCGGCTCGGGCGACCGCCTCACCGGCATGGTGGCCGCCTTGCTCGGACAGGGAATGAGGCCTGATCATGCGCTGGAAGCGGCGGTCTGGCTGCACGGCACGCCCCTCCAGCGGGCCTAGCCCGTCTCAACACCGGCCCGGCTCGTTCAAGCCGGCAGGCAGGATGCTGCTCCTGCCTGATTCCATGTTCTCCGCACAGGGCAATCCTTTGCGCCCGGCTGAGCCGGCTAAAGTATGAGCACACCAATCCGATAAACATGGATTATTTAAATCAACAAAATCAATAAAAGGCATGAATCAACGTACTCAGCCCCTGGGCATGGGAATCTGGATTGCGATCGGCTTTGTCGTCGTGCTGGCCCTGATGGTCGCGCTCGGCGCGACCGGCCTGCGTTATGTGGCCGAAGCCAACCAGCGACTGAAGGAGATCGCCCAGAGCAACAACATCAAGACCGAGTTCGCGACGCTGATGCACAGTGCGCTGCGCGAGCGCGCGCTCTCCATGCATGCCCTGCCGATTCTGGCCGATCCGTTCGACAAGGACGCCGAGATTCAGCGTTTTAATACCCAAGGCGCCATTTATGTGGGCGCACGCGAACGCCTCGAACGCATGTCGCTCAATCACGAAGAAAAGCGAATTCTTGCCCACATCCTCGAACTGACCCGCGAGGCGCAACCCGAAGTGCAGGCGGTGGTTGAAATGGCCGTTTTCAACGACAACCAGCAAGAGATTTTCGAGCGCATGCGCAGCGTGGCGATGCCCCGGCAGCGCGCCATTGCGGAACAGGTCGGCATCCTGCTTGAGTTGCAGCGCGAACAGACGGCTACCGCAGTGCGCAACGCAGAAGCCTCATATGAGCACGTGCGCAACCTGATGCTGGGGCTGGGCACGGTGGCGCTGCTGATGGGAGTGAGCATTGCCTGGATTGTCAGCAAGCGGGTAACGCGCCAGGCGAAATAACTCGCTACCCAGGCACTGTACGACCCGCTTACCGGCCTCGCCAACCGCACCCTGCTGCACCAGCAACTCGAGCACGCGATTGAGCTGTCGAAGCGCATGGATACCACGTTCGGCGTGGCACTGCTGGATCTGGACCGCTTCAAGGAAGTCAACGACACCCTGGGGCATTACGTCGGCGACGAACTGCTGCGGGAAGCCGGGCGGCGGCTGAAGGAGACGGTGCGCGCCGTCGACACTGTGGCGCGGCTGGGCGGCGACGAATACGTCCTGTTGATCCATGACATGAACCCGGAAAACATCCCGGTCATTGCAAAAAAAATTCTCGCCTGCCTGGACAAGCCCTTCCACTGGCAAAACCAGAGCATCGATATCAGCGCAAGCCTGGGGGTATCGCTCTATCCCGCTCAATGCAGCGACGCCAGCGGGCTGCTGCGTTGCGCCGACATTGCGATGTATATTGCAAAACGCTCAGGCAAAAGTTACGCGCTTTACACTCCGGAGCTGGATCGCACCAACTGCAACGATCTCTCGCTCAAGAGCGAGTTGCGCGAAGCCATCCAGTCGGATCAGTTGAGCCTCGACTATCAGCCGCAAATCGAACACCGCAGCAAATGCGTGGTAGGTCTCGAGGCACTGGTACGCTGGAATCATCCGCAACGCGGCTTCCTCAAGCCGGACCAGTTCATCCCCCTGGCGGAAGACTCCGGCCTGATTGGCCCCCTCACCCTCTGGGTGCTCAAGACCGCACTGAACCAGATGCTGATCCTGCAGCAACAAGGCTACGACCTCACCATGGCGGTCAACCTCTCCGCACGCGACCTGCAGGACACGGCGTTGCCAGGCAGCATTCAGGCCCTGCTTGCCGAAAGCGGCGTGGCGCCGCAACGACTCATCCTCGAAATCACCGAGAGCGCGGTCATGACGAACACCAGCGATGCGCTCGCCATTCTCACCGAACTCGACCGCATGGGCGTGATGATCGCGATCGACGACTTCGGCACCGGCTACTCCTCGCTCGCCTATCTCAAGCGGCTGCCGGTCGACAAACTGAAAATCGACAAGTCTTTTGTCATGGACATGGAAAACAACGACAACGATGCTGTCATCGTGCGTTCCACCATCGACCTCGCGCACAACCTTGGACTGAAAGTGATCGCCGAAGGCGTGGAAACCCATGCAGCCTGGGACACGCTGACCATACTCGGCTGCGACAGCTCACAGGGCTATCTGATGAGCAAACCGATTCCCGCGGACAAGCTGGAAACCTGGCTGCGGAAATCGGCCTGGTCCAGCGCTTCGACGACCGCGCTGTATACCTCCTGAGCGCGTACCCCCTCTCACCAGGGTTCAGCCGACACGACTTTTCAGGTACGCAGCGAAGTCTTCGCTGACCTCGCTGTGCTTGAGCGCATATTCGACGGTGGCCTGCAGATAACCCAGCTTGCTGCCGCAATCGTAGCGAATGCCGTCAAACGCATAGGACAGCACCTGCTGCTCCTTCAAGAGGGCCGCGATGGCGTCGGTCAGCTGCAGTTCGCCGCCGGCGCCGGGCTTCAGATGCTGAATGTGGTGGAAGATGCGCGGGGTGAGGATATAGCGCCCCACTACGCCCAGCGTCGATGGCGCGTCTTCGGGCTTGGGCTTTTCCACAATGGCATTCACGCGTGATATGCGCTCCCCCATGGGGGCCACATCGACGATACCGTAAGACGCCGTTTCCGCAGGCGCAACCTGCTGCACGCCGAGCACCGAGCACTGGTAAAAGTCGTATTGGTCGACCATCTGTTTCATCACCGCCGGCTTGCCATCGATCAGATCGTCGGCAAGAATGACGGCGAAGGGTTCGTTGCCGACCACCGGCTGTGCGCACAGCACCGCATGGCCCAGTCCAAGCGCTTCGGCCTGGCGGATGTAGATGAAATTGACGCCGGCCGGCCGGATCGACTGCACCAGTTCCAGCACCCGTTTCTTGCCGCGCGCTTCCAGTTCGGTTTCCAGTTCGTAGGCCTTGTCGAAATGATCTTCTACCGTGCGCTTGGTG
>JADMKH010000319.1 GCA_018780025.1 Thiobacillus sp. | reverse complement strand
CTGCTCGGCCTGGCCGTCCTTCAGCATGCCCAGCGTGGCGCAGGTTTCCAGCCCCAGCGCTTTGACCTCGCGCACCATGTCGAGCACCGGATCGAGGTCGCGCTGCTTCGGTCCGCGCCACGCTGCGCCCATGCAAAAGCGCGAGGCACCGGCAGCCTTGGCGGCCTTGGCGGCAGCCAGCACGTCGTCCAGATTGAGCAGCCCCTGGTTTTCGACGCCGGTGTCGTAGCGCGCCGCTTGCGGACAATAGCCGCAGTCTTCGGAACAGCCGCCGGTCTTGATCGACAACAGGGTCGACAATTGCACCTTGTTGGGATCGAAACTCGCCCGGTGCACGGTCTGCGCCTGGAACATCAGGTCGGCAAACGGCAGCGCGAACAAGGCCTCGATTCCGGCCATGGAAAGGCGCACCACAGGTTGTGTCATGTCATTCATAAATTGCCACCTCGATTGTCATATCGGCCCACGGTTCGCGTGCGGCCCTGTAAATATCCAACAGCGCCCACGGCACGATGATCGTCACCGCCAGGCCCAGCACCAGCATCAGCCCCTGCCAGCCGTCAAGAAGGCCGTAAATCGCCGGCCCGATCACCATCAGGCTGCCCATCACGCCGTAAAACCGGTAGCCTGCCCACTTGTTGTAATGCGCGGTACGCGGGTTGGGGTGGTGGGCAATGCTGGCGTACACAAATATTGACGCGCCCAGCCAGATCATCACGGGTGGCAGCGACAGCACAAAAGGCAGAAAACCGATCTTGTGGCTGGCGAGCAATTTGCCCAGCAGCAATGCCGTCAGCGAAATCGTCAGCGCGGCTACCGTAATGATGTTGAACAGCTGCGCGGCAAACCGGGAGGACGAAGCAGGAATGAGACGTTTGGTTTTCATGGCGCGAATTTTCGGGGGCTACGCCGCCCCTGTCAAATTTACCCTGACAAATAATTGAACATCAGATCAATATTTAATCAACTGGCTCCGCATACATGTTTGCTATGCGGAGCGGGTGCGGCAAGCCATGCCTTGTGCCCAAGCTGTCTGGACGACCTGCCCTGGCATACCCAGTCGCACTGCCCGCAATGCGCCACGCCCACACCGGGGGGCCAGGTGTGCGGCGCCTGCCTCAAGCGTCAGCCGGCGTTTGACCGCACGATTGCCGCGCTGGCCTACACCTTTCCACTCGACCGGCTGATCCCGCGTCTGAAGTATCACGGTCGGCTCGCCGTGGCACCGGCCCTGGGCGAGTGCCTTGCCCAGGCCGTCGCAACCCACCCCAGACCCGACCGGTTGATTGCCATGCCGCTGCACCCGACGCGAATCCGCGAACGCGGCTTCAACCATGCCACCGAAATCGCTCGTACAGTGAGCAGACAACTGGAAATCGCGCTCGACACCGCCAGCTGTCAGCGCATCCGCGACACTCCGCCGCAACAGGGGCTGAAGCACGATGCGCGGCGACGCAATGTGCGCGGCGCGTTCACCTGTTCAGGGAAGATTGAAGGCCAGCACATCGCGCTGATCGACGACGTGATGACGACCGGCACCAGCCTCGACGAGCTGGCCGCGACCTTGAAGCGGGCAGGCGCACGCGAAGTAACGTGCTGGGTGGTGGCGCGGACGCTGCCGCCGGGTGACTGACTCAGCCAAGATTCTTCGCGGGATGCTGCTCGGCATGAATTTGGAACAGGTGTAAAAATGCGTTAATACAAGACCTCAATACTTTGTGCCTTGCATACCGCGGGTGCGCAACATCAAATCGTCGACACCCCAATTCACGTCAAACCGCCTCCGCGACGAGTCGGCGTAGTCCATCCCTCAATTTTCCAAAACTGGGCGAGATATTCCGCTCCGGGTCCATCAACGGACCGATTTTTTCGGCCCACTCATGCTTTATCTGTCCAGGCAATGGCCAGCCGGCTTTCTTGATCGCTGCCGATCCGCCCGAATGCACTACGTCGGCGAGCAGCTCCCACGTACCACATACGCTGTCCTGAACATACTTTCCGAGCGCATCCCGCTTGGCTCGTGGATAAGCGGCCAACAAAGCATCCTGGTCGCCCAAATACCAAGCTTCAATTTCCTCGATAGCAAGCCTGAACAGTATGGTAGGCGCCGGATTGCAGACATCGGTGGCTGCTTTCAGCTCGGACAGGAATGCAGCACAGTCGCGTTTGTCAGTATCGAGCACGACCACAACGGCATCGATTCCGGGCGTCTTGCCATAACCACGTAACAGCTTTGGCAACTGATCAAGCAATATCCGCTTCGCGGGATCGGCCTTCGTCACCAAGCCAGGCGGAATTCGGCCGATCCCTTTGTAGGCGTGTAAACGCCAGGTATGCGGCTCGCCTTGTGGCCCCAGAAACTGAGGCAGCAATACTTGCAGCAATTTCTCCCCCGAACTGTCCTCCACCAATATCTCAATGTGCATACTCATCTTTCATCGAGATAATCGCTGTACCAAAGACCACCCAAAGGCAAACCTTCAGCCACGAGGTTTTTCACGTCTTCCAGCTCAGAGACGCGACGCACAGTGGAATAGCCATCCGTTCCTTTCTCCAGTATCCACACTTCCTCGGGCGCCAGCGCATCAACAAAGTACGGCTGGTGCGTGGTCACGAAAATCTGCGGGGCATTTTTCTTGCCTGTGGCATGCAAACGGAACTCTTGGGCCAACGCCTCCAACAGCTTGTGATAGAGGCCGTTCTCTGGCTCTTCGATGCAAATGAACGGGGGCGGATCCGGGTCTTCCAACAACAGCAGGTAAGCAAAAACTTTTAGCGTGCCATCTGACATCTGCTGGGCGAAGAAGGGGTCACCAAAAGCGCCGTCGTTGAAACGCAGCAACACGCGCTTGTCCGCAGTCACCTGCGTGTCGATACTGGCAATCCCCGGGATTTTGGCTGCAATACGTTCGAGGATGACCTTGAACCGCGCTTTGTGCTCGCGCTCCATGAACTGCACCACGTTGCCAATGTTGTCGCCGTGGATGTTCAAATGCCGCTGTGGGCCAGCACCCGGCAAACTACGCGCCGCATCAGGGTAGAAATAGGACAGATACCAGCTTTTTAGAAAATCTCGAAAGCGCTTGATGCGGGGATGTTCCTTGAGCGTGCCCAGAGTAGCGATACCCAGTTGCCGGGTGTCGGTCAGTTCCACTGGTGTCTGGGCACGATCCTCCTCACCTTCGACCTCTACCGCTTCTTCACCTGCCCATACCGTGCCTTTGCCATGGTTCAGCCGCAGGAACGGATAAGGCCGACCGTGTTTCTGGCCCTTGCGTCTCTGCTTGAGCACCTCGGATTCGACAAAGGGCCGACCCGAGGCATCCAGCGCAATCGCCAACTCGTAGGTGATCGGCCGCTCCAAAGGCGCTTCGCGATAATAGATTTCAAACCGAATGGGTTCATCCACCCCCAACGAGCGCAGACGATCGAAACCGCCGCGTTGCTTCATGTCGCAGGCGCTTTCCACATCAGCAGACAAACAATCCGCCACAAATCCGAAGGCATCGAACAAGGTACTCTTACCCACGCCGTTTTTACCAATAACCACGGTGAAAGGCGTCAACGGATCTCCAGCTTGCTGGCCGGAGAGCTTGCCCAGCGTGACATCACGCAATGCACGATAATTCCGTACCCGAAATCCTTCAATGACAGCCATTTATTTCTCCTCCGAAACCCGTGTCAGTGAAACCAGATATTGCAATACAACACCACGCCATGTAGCGCACAACATTGCCGCTCTCACTCATAAATTTCTTCCACCGCGAATATCCGTCGGTGCTCGCGTATCGCATAACGATCGGTCATCCCCGCGATGTAGTCCGCCACCGCGCGCGCGCCCATTAGCGACTCGTGCGCTTGATGTTCAGGCGGCAGCAGTCGGGCATCGCCCGAAAACGCGGTGTAAAGATCGGTAATGATGCGGCTGGCCTTGACGCTCATGCGCGCCACTTTGTAGTGACGGTAGAGGTGACGATGCAAAAACCGCTTCAGCTCGCGGTGCTCGTCGAGCACCTCGGAACTGAATGCGGCCATGGCCGGTGCAGCGCGCACTTCGTCAACGGTTTGCACACCGCTTTTTTCGACATTCATCCGCGTGGTATTCACCAGATCGAGGATCAGGGTGTTAATGATGCGGCGCACGGTTTCGGTGACTTCACGGCGGCCATTGAGCGTCGGATATTGGGCACGCACCTCGGCGAGATGCCGGGCAAAGAGCTTGACCTCCAACAGCTGCTCCAGTGTAATCAAACCGGAACGCAGCCCATCGTCGACGTCATGATTGTTGTAGGCGATTTCATCGGCCAGATTGGTGATCTGCGCTTCCAGCGAGGGTTGCTGCCTGTTCAAAAAGCGTTCACCCACCGCGCCCAGTTTTTCGGCGTTGGCCATCGAACAATGCTTGAGGATGCCCTCGCGCGCTTCGAACGTGAGATTCAACCCATCGAATTCGGCATAGCGTTCTTCTAGCATATCCACCACGCGCAGCGATTGCAGATTGTGCTCGAAGCCGCCGTGTTCTTTCATGCAGGCATTCAAGGCGTCCTGCCCGGCGTGGCCAAACGGTGTGTGACCAAGGTCGTGCGCCAATGCCACCGCCTCAACCAGGTCTTCGTTCAGACTCAACAAGCGGGCGATGGTGCGAGCGATCTGCGCCACTTCCAGGCTGTGGGTGAGGCGGGTGCGAAACAGATCACCCTCGTGGTTCACGAACACCTGGGTTTTGTATTCCAGCCGACGAAACCCGGTGGAATGAATGATGCGGTCGCGGTCGCGCTGGAATTCGGAGCGCGGTGCGGCGGGCGGCTCGCCATGCAAACGTCCGCGGGTTTGACTGGAATGCGCTGCATAGGAGGCGAGTGAGGTCATGGTCGGATGCGTCGTTCAATATCGGTGGCAAAACGGACAATGTCAGAGTGCGGCACCCCGAAGTCTGCCGCAACCGAGGTGAATCCCGCCAGCGCGGCGCGAACTTCGTCGCAAATCGCCGCCGCGCCGGACACGCCCCATTTGCGCCCCAACGCCGCCAACTGCACGGGCGTGGGCGGGCTGGGCGTGAGGTCGAAGCGCAACACGTGCTCGCGCAAGCCCCCGGTGTCGGGCAACAGATCGAAGGCGGGCGAAAGCCGCCAGCCCGCCGTATCGCGCAGCAGCCAGAAGTTTTTCAGGTGATCGTCGGTGTTGCCGAGCAGCGCATTGAAAACCATTTGCCGGAAAAGCTGCGGCACGTCGGTTTCCGGCACGTCGCCGTGGCGACGCAGTGCGGCGATCAAATCAGCGTAGCCCAACACGTAATAGCCGCTGGCCTGCAACAGCGCGCGAAAACTCAGCATGTGCAGCCGCCCGGCCGGGGTGCGGTCGAAGCGCCTGACCAGCAGCGCGCGGCGCGAGCCGGGCAGTGTCGCAAGCTTGAAATCGGCCACCCCAAGCCCTGCGTGTCTCGCCAGCGTCAGACCCGTCGCCTCCAGCCCGACCATGTCGCAGTCGTCGCGGCGGCTGGCAAACTTGGCGATCCAGTGGCCATCCGCGTCGCGCACCAGCGCCTTGGGCCGCGCGCCGCCCGGCGAACTGCCCGCCACCAGCAGAATCCGGCTGCCGTCGTCAACCGCATCGCCTGCTTCCAGTCGCGCCGCCGCATCGGCCAATGCGGCGAGCGCCACCCCATCGGCCGCCGGATCAAGCAGCTCGGGCTGCACGCCCGGCGGCGCGAAGGCGAGCGCACCCAGACCCGCCCCTCCCAGCACCCGCATCAGATGCGGTTCGCTCTGCTGGCCGCGCGCGAGGCCATGGCGCAATACCAGCAGCCGCCGCCCCCAGAGGTCGGGCAGCGCATCCTCCAGCGCAAAAAGGGGCGGGTTGAGTTGGGTCGACTGGAATTCCTGCCCGCCCAGCGGCAAAGCAGCAGGGTCGAGCGCAAACGCACGCGGGTCGGCGAGATAGGCAGGCACATAACGGAATGCGCTGGCGTAACGTCCGTGCGCATCGGCATCGCCAAACGCCAGTTCGCCCGCTTGCAGCCGCGCGCCGTCCGGCAGCGTCAGCCAGACATCCAGCCTGATCACGTAGCCACCTTGCGCCGTCGCGCCCGTTGCCGCTGCGGTGGCGCGGGTTCGGCGGCCGCGAACAAGCTGGTCTGCGGTGCAAGCCAGGCCTCGGCCTCATGCAGGCGCCCCAACAATTCCAGCGCGGCGAGCCAGTGGCCGATCTGCGCGCTGGCATCCCCCTGCTCCAGCCGCCGCAAGGTCGGCACCGACACCCCGAGCCGAGCCGCAAAACGTGCCTGCGGCTCGTTGCGCATCAGCCGCTGTGCACGCAGACGGGCCCCGAGTTGCACCAAGGCCTCATGATAATTATCGGAAACCATGGTTTGTATTATTGATACAAAGAATGGTTAATGCAAAGAGTTATTTCCCTTATATTAAAAGTGGCGCGTTCAGGCGGCCACGCATGCCATCAGGGTGTTGCGCAGCGTGGCATCCGGCACGTCGGCGGTAATCACCGCCTCGCCCATTTTCTTCAGCAGCACGAAGCGCATTTTTCCGCCCTCGACTTTTTTATCGTGGCCCATGTATTCGAGCCAGGCGTCCACGCCCAGGTCGGGCGCCACGTCGGGCAAGCCGGCGGCGCGGATCAGCGCGCGGGTGCGCGCCACCTCCGCTTCGGTGAGCCAGCCCATGCGCTGCGAGGTTTCCACTGCCATCACCATGCCCGCCGCCACCGCCTCGCCGTGCAGCCAGTTACCGTAACCCATGCCGGTTTCGATTGCGTGGCCGAAGGTGTGGCCCAAATTGAGGATCGCGCGGATGCCGCCTTCGCGCTCATCCTGCGCCACCACCTGCGCCTTGATTTCGCACGAGCGGAAAATGGCATGGCTAATCGCCGCCGGGTCGAGTGCGCGCAGCTTGTCCATATTGGCTTCCAGCCAGGCGAGAAATTCAACATCCCGGATCAGGCCGTACTTGATCACCTCGGCCAAGCCCGCCGACAGTTCGCGCGCGGGCAGCGTGTTCAGCGTATCGGTATCGGCCAGCACCACTTTCGGCTGATAAAACGCGCCGATCATGTTCTTGCCGAGAGGATGGTTGATCCCGGTTTTGCCGCCCACCG
>JADMKH010000146.1:799-7177 GCA_018780025.1 Thiobacillus sp. | reverse complement strand
TCAATGCCAAGGGCATTGCCACACTTGAGATTGATATGTGGGAAGCGCGCGGAGTGGAGGGTCTAGCGAATCGTCCTGCGCACCCGATATTCACCTACCCCGATGCCTTTGCAGCGTTGGCGTTCTTGTCATCGCATCCCGGCATCAACCCGGCACGGATCGGTGTGATGGGGTTTTCCTGGGGCGGGGTGGTCACCATGGCCTCCGCTACCGGGATTTACGCTAGCCAGTTTGGTGGGACGCTTAGATTCAAAGCGCATGTTGCGCACTACCCCGTTTGTTATGCTTATAACAACACGCATATTCCTTATTCTGAATTTGGCGGCAATGCGGGCAACCCGCTCACCGGCGCGCCTATCCTGATTCAAATCGGGGAGAAAGACGGCTATGACGAAGGCGCGGCGCGTTGCGTTGCGTTAAAAGCTTCGTTGCCTGCGGATGAGCAGGGCATCGTTACCGTCGTACCTTATGCTGGGGCCCAGCACGGCTGGGACAGATTGCAGGTTCCGGTAACCGTTGAAGATCCATTTGCACACCTGGGTGCGGGCGGAATGGTACCCATAGAACCCAATGTCGATCAGGCGTATCAGTCGCAGGAAAAAGCGGTCCGGTTCTTCCTGAAAAATCTCTAGCCGAGTGAATGCAGTCAGGCGTGGGTTTACAAGGCTTGCTTGCCGCCGGGGCATTAAAAGGCGAGGCACGCTTGTGCGCCTCGCCTTTTCAGGATTCCACTGAATTAGTGAATCGCCAGTTTTCTGGGCGATTTCCCTGTTTTCTTTGGCAGGGTCAGCTCCAGCACGCCGTCACTGTATGTGGCATCCGCTTTGGATTCATCCACGTCGTGCGCGAGGGTGAAGCTCCGTGCGATCTTGCCGCAGTATCGTTCGGCGTGCAGCACTCTCTCGCCTTTCTTTTCCTCTTTTTCCATTCTGGATTCAGCGCTGATCGAAACCTGGTTGCCGTCGATGTCCACCTGGATGTCTTCTTTTTTAACCCCCGGAATATCGGCATGCACCGTGTAAGTCGTGTCATCCTCTTTCAGGTCCAGCCTGATCTGCATTTCAGGCACATTTTCCAGAAAAGTCGGCCGGACAAGCAGGCCTTTGAACAGATCGCTGAAGTCGCTGAAGGGGTCGAGACGCGTAAGACTCAAGGGGTCGTAACGGGTGAGATTGGCCATCATTTTTCTCCTTTGGAACAGGTTTGCAGAAAATTTGCGGCAAGCAACAAATAACCGCAATTACATCCCGACTCACATTCAATCAGGAACATTTTCAACCTAGTACATTTTTTCCCGAGGGGGCTCGATGGATAGAAAAAGAGGCGCGAACCGGCTTGTTGCGTGGCGTTTATAAGCCCTGTTTATTCACGATTCGGGTACGCGGTTGTGAGCGGCATGGCCAGGTGAACATCCAGGAGCCCGTACCCTGTTCTGAAAGAGCATGTCGGCACGAATGCCTGAATTTCCCCCCAACGTTAGCTGCACTTATGGCTGCGGTTAATGTCGCATGGCACGTCGGTTAAATTTAATGAAGATGGGTCTGCGTCTGCCTACAGCCAGCGCCGCCGTCTGAAAACAAGCAGTAACACCGTTGAAATGGTGCCCATGACGCTCAGCAGGATGAAATAGCCGGAGCGCGATTTGAGCTCGGGCATGTTTTCGAAATTCATCCCGTAGATGCCCGCCAGAAAACTCAGCGGCACAAAAATCGCCGTCACGATGGTGAGGATCTTCATGATGTTGTTGAGGCGGTGGGAGGCGAGTGAAATGTAGCCCTCAATCAGGTCCGAGGCCACTTCGTAGTAAAGCGTGGCAAGGCGGCCCGCGCGCTCCTGGTGCTCATACACATCCGTGATTTCGTGTAGCCGCGCGGCCCGTATTTGTGGCGGCGGACTGTTCATCAAGTCAAGAAAGACCTGCTGGTGGTAAACCAGCACGCGGCGGAATTTTCTGAGCGTGGTTTTGTAGCCCATCAGCTCCGAGAGGATGGCGTCCTTGGGGTGGGCGACAATTTCCTGCTCGAGGTCTTCCAGTCGCGGTTCCAGCATCAGTAGCCGGTTCAGGAATCGGTCGACCGATATGCGCGCAAGCCGCAGCGCCAGCGTATCCGGGCCGCCGGCAAGCAGCGCGGCATCCTGCTGCGCGTCTTGCCAGAGCTTGTCGATGCTGGGCGATGGGCCGGAATGACGGGTTACCAGAAAACGCGCGCCGACAAACAGGGCAATCTGGATCGTTTCGAACTCGAACCCGGTGGTGTCGGGCCCCATGCCTTTCAATAGCATGAACACATGGTCGTCGAAGGCTTCGAGCTTGGGCTGGTGCCGGCTTCGTTGAGCATCGTGAATGGCCAGCGGGTGCAAACCAAAACGCGCCACCAGTATGTGCAGTTCGGTGTCGGGATCGTTGCCGGAAAAATCGGCCCACAGAATCGTGTCGGGTTGTTCCTGCCAGGTGGACAGCAGCGCTTCGTTGCCTGTTGCGATCTCCCGCGTGGCGGGTCGATAGAGCATCGTTCGAATCATGGGGGTCCCGGGCTGAAGGTGGGGGAGTGAAGCATCCATTGAGGCATTTTTCCGTTGAGGAATCTTACCTCAACGGAAAAGTACCCCCGGTTGTTTCAGACACGCTGGCCGGGGTGTTCAGGGCAAAGCCTCCGCACCGCTCAGCTCACTCTCGGCAGCTCGTCCCAGCGCGTGGTGTAGGACGGCGTTACCCATTCGCGTTTCATCTGCCACGGCTTCTTCACACCCTCGGACGCCAGCTTGAGCGTGCCGCCGCCCCAGCGTGCATTGGCGCGGTCGATGACGTCCATCAGCGCCGGGCGCGCGGGCGCTGCGGCGGCAAACAACACGCCCTGAACCTGATCTTCGCTGTGCAGATCCATCAGCATCACGCCGGCTTTCTGGTAGGCGAAGCCGGGCCGGTAAATGCGCTTGAGACCCAACAAGGCCGCGCGTGTCAGCCGCATGGTGTCGCTGGTCGCCTGCGTCAGCGGCACGGTGATGCCGCGCTGGTATTGCGGCTGCCGCTCGCTGAAGGGGTTGGTGCGGATAGAGACCTGCACCGCATTCGCCAGCGAACGCTGCCGCCGCAGACTTTCAGCGGCGCGCGCGCAGTAAGTGGAAACCGCCTGTTCCAGATCGGCGAGCGCATAGACGTATTCGCCAAACGAGCGTGACGACATGATCTGCTGCTTGTTGGGCGCCACGTCTTCCAGCGCCAGACACGACACCCCGCGCAGCTCGCGCACCGTGCGTTCCAGCACCACCGAGGCCTCGCGCCGGATCAGCGCGGGGTCGGCGTCGCGCAGCGCGCGCACCGTGGCGATGCCCATGCCGGCCAGCGTCCCGGTCAGGCGGCGGCCCACGCCCCACACCTCGTTGACCTGAATGCGGTCGAACAGCGCGGTCAGTTCGTCGGCACGGATCTGACCGAAATTGCACACGCCATCGGCCCCGGCCAGGTTCTTTTTGGCGCAGTGGTTGGCTAGCTTGGCGAGCGTCTTGGTCGCGGCGATGCCCACGCACACCGGTATCCCCACCCATTGCCGCACCTGCCGCCGAATGCGCTGCCCCATCGCAGCCAGCCCGTCAGCCGCAAAGCCATCCAGCCTGAGAAAGCATTCGTCGATGCTGTAGATTTCCTGCTCCGGCGAATAGCTGCCCAGCACCCCCATCATGCGGTTGCTCATGTCGGCATAGAGCGGGTAGTTGCTCGACAGCGCCAGAATGTTGTGGCGGGCGGCCAGGTCCTTCAACTGATACCACGGCATCCCCATCTTCACGTCCAGCGCCTTCACCTCGGCGCTGCGCGCCACCACGCAGCCGTCGTTGTTGGAGAGCACCACCATGGGACGGCCTTCCAGCCGGGGGTTGAACACCCGCTCGCAGGACACATAAAAATTATTGCCGTCGACCAGCGCGAATGTCATCGCTTGAACCGCTGGATCACACTGGTCACCACGCCCCAGACCGTCAGCTCCTGACCGTCCTGGAATTCGATCGGCGCATAGGCCGGGTTTTCGGCCAGCAGGCGAATCCGCCCGCGCCGCTTGTCCAGCCGCTTCACCGTCATCTCGCCATCGACCACCGCGATCACAATGTCGCGGTGCCTGGCTTCCAGCGCGCGGTCCACCACCAGCAGATTGCCTTCCTGTATCCCCGCGCCCGTCATCGAATCGCCCGTTGCCTGCACAAAAAACGTTGCGTCCTTGTGCGTTACCAGATGCTCGTTCAGATCCAGCCATGCCTCCACATAGTCGTCGGCCGGCGACGGAAACCCCGCCCGCACCTTGTGGCCGAACATCGGCAGAGCGAGGTGAGAGGCCGCGGGGTGCGGCATCCGCACTCCGGGTGGGGCCGAAGCCAGCGCTTGCACCGCCGGCACCAGACGCAGCGGCAGGCGGATCACCTTGGTGGGTTCGCCGGGTGGGCGGCCGGCGCCGGGGCGCGGTCCGCCGCAAGGGGGGTTGGTGGGTTTGCTCATGCTTGAATTATGTTACAAAAATCAAGAATAGCGAACTCGACAAAGTTGATGCGGGGCGGGCGGGTGAACCCGCAGGCCGCTAAACCGGCCCCGCTGCCAGCACCGGAAACATCCCCTTGATGCCCGCGGCAATAAACTCGATCGCAATCGCCGTCAGGATCAAACCCATGATCCGGGTAAACACATTGATTCCGGTGGAGCCGATGCGGCGCTCGATCCAGGGCGACAAACGCAGCACCGCCCACACCACCCCCGCCAGCAGCACAATAATCAGCGCAACCATCAGGTAGTGAACAACATCGTGTCCCTTGTGCGCCGCCAGAATCACCGTGCTGATCGCACCCGGTCCGGCAAGCAGCGGCATCGCCAGCGGCACAATCGCAACGGACTCCTTCTCGATCGATTCGTCGGCCTCGGAGTCCGTCTGCTTGATCAGGCTTGTTTTGGCATGCAGCATCGAAATCGCCATCAACAACACGAGAATGCCGCCGCCTATCCGAAACGAGTCGATGGTGATGCCGAAAAAGCTCAACAGATGTTCGCCGAGAAACAGCGCCACCAACAGAATGATCGTCACCCCTATGGCCACCATATCAATCGTTTTGCGGCGTTGCCTGGTGCTCTCGTCTGCCGTCATGCTGATAAACAGCGGTATCACCCCCAGCGGATTCAGAATCGCCAGCAGGCCGATGAACATTTTGATGTATTGCGCGTAATCAAGCATCGGGTTCATTCTTTGATTTGTGGGGGGCTGCCGGTTGCCATACTCGCGTCTGATGCCGAACCGCCTGCAACTGATGCGAAATCACAACGGCAATAATTACAAGCTTACAGGGTCGGCGTCGTTTTCCATTTCGCCAGGATGACGACCGACGTCCTGGCCCAGAAAACACCCCGCAGCGGCCCCCATTGGTTTTGGCCGGATGAGGAACCGCTGAGCCGGGTGCCGCAAACCACAGGCTCGGCAGCCGTGCACTATGCTGAGTAGGCAGACGACATTGCCCCTTCTCCTGTGCACATTCAGAGCCTCACTGCCGAGCAGTCTCTCGCCAGCCTGCATACGGCCGCCGCAGGGCTGACTGCGGCCGAGGCGCAGCGTCGGCTGGCGGAGTTCGGCCCGAATCACGTCGAGGAAGTGGAGCGCAAGAGCCTGCTGCTCCGCTTCGCCCGCGAGTTCACCCACTTCTTCGCCCTCATTCTGTGGCTGGGCGCAACGCTGGCGTTTCTCGCCGAAACATTCGATCCCGGTCAGGGCATGGCGCGGCTGGGGGTCGCCATCGTCGGCGTCATCCTGATCAACGGCATCTTTTCCTTCTGGCAGGAATACAAGGCCGAGCGCGCGGTCGACGCGCTGCGCCAGCTGCTGCCGCAGCAGGTGATGGCAGTGCACGGCGGCGACATCGTGGAGCGGCTCGCCAGCGAGCTGGTGCCCGGCGACATCGTGCTGCTGGAGGAGGGCAACTTTGTTCCGGCCGACTGCCGGCTGATCGAGGCGTTCGGCCTGCGCGTGAACATTGCGACGGTCACCGGCGAATCGCTGCCCAAGGCGCGCAATGCCGATCCTCATGCAGAAATATCGCCGCTGTTCGCAAAAAACATTGTGCTGGCCGGCACCTCAGTGGTGTCGGGCCAGGCGCGCGCCGTGGTTTACGCCACCGGCATGCATACCGAGTTCGGCAAGATCGCCCATCTGACGCAAACGGCAGGCAAGGCCGCTTCGCCGCTGCAGCGCGAGATCGTGCGGCTTTCCCGCATCGTGGCTTTTCTCGCTACCGGAATGGGAGGGGTCTTTTTCCTGATCGGCCAGGCGCTCGGCCTGCCGTTCTGGGAGAACCTGCTGTTCGCCATCGGCATCATCGTCGCCAACGTGCCGGAAGGCCTGCTGCCGACGG
>JADMKH010000146.1:0-789 GCA_018780025.1 Thiobacillus sp. | reverse complement strand
GGGTTCTTCACGGCAGAAGACATCGCGGCGCAGCCGCGCCTGGCTGTGGATAACCTCGCGCTCTTCGTGAATGCCGCGCTCTGCCACAACCTGAAGCGGGTTGAGAATCACGGCAAGCTCGCCTGGCTGGGCGACCCGATGGAAGTGGCGCTGGCCGGCATGGGCCGGCAGGTGGCGGGCGCGCTCGACCGTTTTACCCGCACCGACGAGATTCCCTTCGACACCGACCGCAAGCGCATGTCGGTGCTGGTCGAGACGCCGCAGGGGCGCATGCTCTACTGCAAGGGCGCGCTGGAGACGGTGCTCGCGCGTTGCCATTCCGTGCAGATCGATGGCGCGCTTGCCCCACTCGATGCCGCCGCGAAAACCCGTCTGCTTGCCGCGCAGGACGAACTGGCCGAAGCCGGCCTGCGCGTGCTGGCTTTTGCTCATGGTGCGATTGAAAGCGGTGCGATTGAAAACGCTGCGGTAGCAAACGATCCGGTTGAGCACGGTCTGATTCTTTCAGGTCTGGTCGGGCTGGAAGACCCGCCCCGGCCCGAAGTGCCGGAGGCCATTGCGCGCTGCGCCACCGCCGGCATCCGCGTCATCATGGTCACCGGCGACCATCCGCATACCGCGCAAGCCATCGCCCGCGAGATCGGTCTGGTGAAGACCGATCAACTCGTTGTCATCACCGGCGATGACCTGCGACGCCTGTCCCCGGCACAACTCCAACTGGCGCTGGATGCGCCGGAAATTCTCTTCGCCCGCGTCGCCGCCGAGCAGAAGATGCACCTTGTCGAGGCG
>JADMKH010000185.1 GCA_018780025.1 Thiobacillus sp. | reverse complement strand
GGGGTTTTTTTGCGTCTTTTATATTGACCCCCCCCAAACTATCCCCTATAGTGGGTGGCAGTGGTGAATGGTGGGAGGATGTGGGAGAATGTGCCCATCCGATCGCGGCTGAATTTCAGTCAAATCCAAATCAATAATCAGGAGTGGGCATGTTTCGGGGAGTTGCGACGGTCAGTCTGGATAGCAAGAACCGGCTTGTAGTGCCGGCGCGCTACCGTGACGCCCTGCTGGTGAATGGCGGGGGGCGCGTGGTCATCACGGCCGACCCGAGCCAGTGCCTGCTGCTTTATCCGCTGCCCGAATGGGAGCCGATCGAGAAAAAACTCAACGCCTTGTCTGATTTCAATCCGCGTACCCGCAGCCTGAAACAGTTGCTCGTGGGCTATGCGCACGACATGGATATGGACAGCGCCGGCCGCGTGCTGTTGCCGCCGATGCTGCGCAAGTTTGCTGAGCTGGATAAAAACGTGGTGCTGGTGGGCCAGGGCGGCAAGGTGGAGTTATGGAACGAGGCGCGCTGGGAAGCGCAGGTGGCGCAGGCGCTCACCTTTAGCGATGACGCGCTGCCACCCGAACTGGAGGGGTTCACGTTGTGATGGATGCCGCCCATGTGCCGGTGCTGGCACAGGAGGCGGTGGCGGCGCTGGCGATCAGGTCCGATGGCATTTATGTCGACGCCACCTTCGGGCGCGGAGGCCACAGCCGCCTGATTCTTGAGCAACTCGGTCCGCAAGGACGGTTGATTGCGCTGGATCGCGACCCGGACGCCATTCGGGCCGGGGCGGCCTTGCAGGATGCGCGAATGACACTGGTGCACAGTGCGTTTTCGCGTCTGGATACGGTGTTGGGCGAGTTGGGGTTGGCGCGGGTGAACGGAATTTTGCTGGATATCGGGGTGTCGTCGCCGCAGCTGGATGACGCCACGCGCGGCTTCAGCTTTCGCTTCGATGCGCCGCTCGACATGCGCATGGATCCGGGCAGCGGGCTGTCCGCCGCAGGGTGGCTGGCAATGGCATCAGAGGGAGAGATCAGTGAGGTCATCCGCACCTACGGGGAAGAGCGGTTTGCTAAATCGATTGCGCGCGCGATTGTTGCGGCACGGCAAACAGAAGCCATCCGCAGCACCGGGCAACTGGCGAACCTCATCGCCGCCACGGTCAAGCGGCGCGAGCCGGGGCAGCACCCGGCGACGCGCAGCTTCCAGGCTATACGGATTTATATCAACCGCGAGCTTGAAGAACTGAGCCAGGTACTGCCGCAATGCGTGGACTTTCTGAAATCGGGTGGGCGGCTCGCTGTGATCAGCTTTCATTCGCTGGAGGATCGCATTGTCAAACGCTACATGCGTGACGAATCGCAGGGCGAACAGGCGCCGCGACGTCTGCCTATTCAGGCGGCCATGCTTAAGCCGGGCCGTCTGAGGCTGGTTGGGCGCGCGCAGCACGCCAGTGATGCCGAGGTGGCGGCTAATCCGCGCGCGCGCAGCGCGGTGTTGCGCGTGGCGGAAAAAATGGATGTGGCGGCATGAGCCGTCTTAATGTGGTGCTGGCTTTGGTGTTGGTGGTGTGTGCGCTGGCGGTCATTCAGGCGCAACACCGCTCGCGCACGTATTTCGTGGAACTGGAACGATTGAAAAAAGAAGCGCGCGCCCTTGAGGAGCAATGGGGGAAATTGCAGCTTGAGCAAAGCACCTGGGCCAATCCGGCACGGGTCGATACCTTTGCGCGCACGCAGCTCGGTTTGGTTCCGCCTGCACAGGAACGCATCCGTGTTGAAACCGGTCGAGTCGAGCCGTGGGGAGGCACGCCGTGAATTTCCATACCCGCAAACTCCTCAAGCTGAATCTGGCCCCGTGGCGCATGGCAACGGTGGGCGGGCTGCTATTGAGCGGGTTGCTGGTGGTGGCCGGGCGCGCGTTCTATCTGCAGGGCCTCAATACCGATTACCTGCAGGGCAAGGGTGATGCGGTCGCCAACCGCAATCTCACGCTGCCCGCGCATCGCGGGCAGGTAGCCGATCGGCATGGCCAGTTGCTGGCCATCAGTACGCCGGTTGAATCCTTGTGGGCGCGGTCGGCTGAACTTGAACTGACCGGCGAGCAGCGGGCGCATCTGGCCAGGGTGCTCGATATGCCTGCGCGTGAGCTTTCGTCCAGGCTGGATCGTAAAAGCCGTAGCGAATTCAGCGTACGGCGTCCGGTCACACCGGAACAAGCCGCCAGAATTACGGCTATGGGCGTGCCTGGCCTGCATTTGCGGCGGGAGTTTCGCCGCTATTACCCGGCAGGGGAAGTGGCGGCCCATGTGGTCGGCTTTACCAATGTGGATGACCTGGGTCAGGAGGGCGTTGAGCGCGCCTATCAGGACTGGCTCGCGGGGCGTGAAGGCGAGCGCCAGATCATGCGGGACCGTCGCGGCAATACCATACGCGATCTGGCGCCGATCAAAACGGCACAGATGGGCGGCAATCTGGCGCTGGCCCTTGATCTTAAAATCCAGTACCTAGCCCATCGCGAGCTGGCGGCGGCGATCGCCACGCACAAGGCCAAGGGTGGCAGCGTGGTGGTGCTCGACGCCAAGACCGGCGAAATTCTCGCGCTGGCCAATCAGCCGATCTTTAATCCGAACAATCGCCGTGATTACGACCCCAATTCAATGCGTAACCGCGCAGTGATCGATACGTTCGAACCTGGTTCGACCGTCAAGCCATTTGTAGCGGCGGCGGTGCTGGAGCGGGGCCTGTTTCATCCCGATAGCATCATCGATACGCCTCAAACCTGGTTGGTGGGCAACAAGCTGGTGCGGGACGAGCATCCCCACCCGCAGATGACGGTGAGTGAGATCATTCAGAAATCCAGCAACGTCGGTGCCGTCAAAATGGCGATGACGCTGACGCCGCAGCAACACTGGGAAGTGTTGCACCGCGCGGGTTTTGGCCAGATGCCGGGTTCGGGTTTTCCTGGAGAATCCGCGGGCCGTTTACGCGATGCCAGCATCTGGCGGCCGGTAGAGCAGGCCACCATGGCCTATGGATACGGCCTGTCGGTCAGCTTGTTGCAACTGACGCGCGCCTACATGGCATTTGCCAACGATGGCGAAGTCATGCCGCTATCGTTTCTGAAACGCGAGCCGCAGGAAATTGTTGGCGAACGCGTGTTTTCCCCGGCCGTGGCACGTGAAGTACGCGCCATGATGGAACTGGTCACCCAGGAAGGCGGCACCGGCACGCGGACCCGGGTGCCCGGTTATCGCGTGGCAGGGAAAACCGGAACCGCTCACAAGCTGGTCAATGGCCGCTACGCGTCGGATTGCTATCTGTCCTCTTTCGTGGGCATGGCGCCAGCGTCCAATCCGCGACTCATTATTGGTGTGGTGATCGATGAGCCATCTGGCGGCGTTTATTACGGTGGCAGCGTGGCGGGCCCTGTTTTTGCACAGGTGATGGCGGGGAGTTTGCGCCAGTTGGGGCTGCCGCCCGATGCGCCCGAAACCGCCACCAAAATGACGCAGAACACGCCGCCTCTGCTGGCGCGTGCAGGTGGGGGGCTGTGATGGCTCAAGCCGACCTGCAATCCGCCGCTTCCGAATCGCCGCGCCGCCAGGAATCCGTGCGGCACATTCTGGAACGGCTGGGCATTCCGCTCACCGAGTTGGTGAGCGACAGCCGCAAATCCGCGCCGGGCGTGGTTTTTGCGGCCTACCCGGGCGAGACGCGCGATGGCCGCGACTTTATTGTTCAGGCAGTCGCGCAGCGCGTCGATGGCGTGCTGTGGGAGGCCGATCATCACCAATGGGATCCGGCGCTGGGCATTCCCAACGCCGGGGTGGTCGGACTGAAAAACCGCATCGGCGAAATTGCCGCGTATGTTTACGGCGAGCCGTCGCGTGCGATGCACATGATCGGCATTACCGGGACCAACGGAAAAACCTCGGTGGCGCACTGGGTTGCGCAGGCTTTTTCCCAACTGGGCCAGAAAATCGCGGTCATCGGCACCGTGGGAAACGGTTTTCCGGGTGCGCTGACGCCCGCGCTCAACACCACGCCCGATGCGATCGAATTGCAGCAGCGCCTGGCCAAATACCGCAAGCAGGGCGCCGTGGCATGCGCGATGGAAGTGTCATCGCACGGGCTTGAGCAGGGGCGGGTCAACGGCACCGCTTTCAATGTCGCGGTGCTGACCAACCTGTCACGCGACCATCTCGATTACCACGGGAATATGGACAACTACGCCAATGCCAAGGCGCGGTTGTTCAGCTGGCCGGGGCTGGATTGGGTGGTGTTGAACGTCGACGACCCCTTCGGTCAGCGGCTGGAGAGTGAGGTGAATGCTGCACGCGTCGCTGGCTACGGCTTCCAGCGTGGCGCCGTGGTGGGCGACACGCTGCGTTTGTCGCAATCCGGCCTGCATCTTCAGGTGCGCACGGACTGGGGCAATGCCGAGATGGAGGTACCGCTGCTGGGCCGCTTCAATGCCGCCAATGTGCTGGCCGCGCTCGCCACGCTGCTGGTTTCGGACGTGAAACTGGAGGATGCATGCCAGGCGTTGACGCACATCACCCCGCCGCCGGGGCGGATGCAGACTCTGGGCGGCAATATGCATCCGCTGGTGGTGGTGGACTATGCCCACACTCCCGATGCGCTGGAAAAAGTGCTCGCCACCCTGCGTGAAATTGTCAGCGGCGGCCGCCTCATTTGCGTGTTCGGCTGCGGCGGCAATCGCGACAAAGGCAAACGGCCGCTGATGGGGCAAATCGCGGCAGCAGGCGCGGATGAAGTCTGGATCACCAGCGATAATCCGCGCAATGAGGATCCGCAGCACATCATCAATGAAGTTCTGGCAGGAGCAACCGACAAGTCACGCATCGAGCCGGATCGGGCGCGCGCCATTTTCGAGGCAATCGGCGGCGCGCATCAGGGCGATGTCGTGTTGATCGCCGGCAAGGGCCATGAGGACTATCAGGAAATCGCCGGAGAACGCTTGCCTTTCTCCGATGTGGCGGTGGCCAACAAGGCGCTGGAGGCGTGGACATGATGCGTCTGAGCGAAGCGGCCGCCATGCTGGAGGTGCCATTCAACGGCACCGATGCCGACGTGCTGCGCGTGTCCACCGACAGCCGCGCGATCCAGCCGGGCGATCTGTTCATCGCCTTGCGCGGCGACACATTCGACGGCGGCGCCTTCGCCGCCCAGGCCTTGCAGCAGGGCGCGGTGGGGGTGGTGCTCGACCGTGCCCAAGCCCCCGACATTGCAGAGGCCATCCGGGTCGACGACACGCGGCTGGCGCTCGGCAAACTGGCTGCGGCCTGGCGCGCGCGTTTCAGTCTGCCGGTGGTGGCGGTGACCGGCAGCAACGGCAAAACCACGGTGAAGGAAATGCTGGCGGCTATTTTGCGCGTGGAGGCCGGCTCGGATGCGGCCGTGCTCCACACCGAAGGCAACCTCAACAACGACATTGGCCTGCCGCTGATGCTGCTGCGCCTGCGCGAGACGCATCAGTATGCCGTGTTCGAAATGGGCATGAACCATGCGGGCGAAATCGATTATCTGACGCGGCTGGCACGTCCCGATGTGGCGGTGGTCAATAACGCCATGACGGCGCATATCGGCTTTCTGGGTTCGGTTGAAAACATCGCACGCGCCAAGGGCGAAATTTTTAACGGCTTGGCGGGCGCGGGCATTGCCGTGTTCAACGCCGATGACCCCCATGCCTGGCTGTGGCGCGAGCTCAACGCGCAACGCAGCGTGACCGACTTCGGTCTGACCCATCCGGCGGCCGTGCGCGGGCGCTACCAGCCCACCGAATACGGCGCCGCGCTGACGCTGGTGCTGCCCAATGCCACCCTGGACATCGCGCTGCAGGTGCCCGGCGAACATAACGTGATGAACGCGCTCGCGGCTGCGACCGCGGCCTTTGCGCTCGATGTCAGTCACCGCAGCATCGTCGCGGGCCTGTCTGGCTTTAGCGGGGTGAAAGGTCGCCTGCAACGAAAGGCCGCGCTGCACGGCAGCACCTTCATCGACGACACCTACAACGCCAATCCCGATTCGGTCAAAGCCGCACTGGCGGTGCTGGCGCAGCATGCCGGCAAGAAAGTGCTGGTGCTGGGCGACATGGGCGAGCTGGGAGAAGACGCTGGCGCCATGCATGCGCAGATTGGCCTCGCCGCGCGCGCCGCCGGGGTCGACCGCCTGCTGGCGCTGGGCGAGCTAACGAAGGAAACGGTCGGCGCATTCGGCGCCGGAGCGATGCATTTCGATCGCATCCAGGAACTGCTGGCCGAACTTGAGAACGAACTGACAGCCGAAACCACGGTGCTGGTGAAAGGTTCGCGCTTCATGCAGATGGAACGCGTAGTGCAAAGTTTTATGGAGCACCCGATGGCTTTACAGCCTGGACACAAGGAAAACTGACATGCTGCTTTGGTTATTTCAATACCTTGGCCAGGACATCCGGGCATTCAACGTCTTCAATTACCTGACGCTGCGCGCGGTGCTGGCCACGCTCACGGCATTGACGATTTCATTCATCGTCGGTCCGGCGGTCATTCGCAAGCTTGCCGCGCTGAAAATCGGTCAGTCGGTGCGCAGCGATGGCCCGCAAACCCATTTGGTCAAGGCTGGCACGCCGACCATGGGCGGCGCGCTGATTCTGGTGTCGGTCACGATCACCACGCTGTTGTGGGCGGATTTGTCGAATGATTATGTCTGGGTGGCGTTGTTCACCCTGGCGGGATTCGGCATCATCGGCTGGGTCGACGACTGGCGCAAGGTGGTGGAAAAGAATTCGCGCGGCCTGCCCTCGCGCTGGAAATATTTCTGGCAGTCGGTGATCGGACTGGCTGTGGCGGCCTACCTGTGGCACAACGCCAGCCTGCCGGCGCACACCGAACTCATCATTCCCTTCCTGAAACACGCGACGCTGTCGCTGTCGGCCGTGGCGTTTATTGCGCTGACCTACTTTGTCATCGTTGGCTCCAGCAACGCGGTCAACCTGACCGACGGCCTCGACGGCCTGGCGATCCTGCCGACCGTGATGGTGGCGTCCGCCCTCGCGTTGTTTGCCTACGTTGCCGGTAATGCGGTGTTTTCCAAATACCTGGGCGTGCCCTTTATTCCGGGCGCCGGCGAACTTGCCATTTTCTGCGCCGCGATGGCGGGCGCCGGACTCGCCTTCCTGTGGTTCAACGCCTACCCGGCCGAAGTCTTCATGGGCGACGTCGGC
>JADMKH010000004.1:2219-7245 GCA_018780025.1 Thiobacillus sp. | reverse complement strand
GCTTCGTCAAAGCGGTCGCGTCTGACGGTCATCCTGTTGTCAAACGAGGCTGATTTAATGCGGGTTTCCGCGCCATCCGGCGTAAATGGAGTCTGGCATGAACCCTGCTCATATCCTTGCACAAGCCCCGCAAGGAGAAACAGACATGATCGAACTCGAACCCGGAAAATCGCTGGATATCAATCTGAAGGAAGATGCCCAGGGTCGCGATCGCGTCATTGTGGCGCTCCAGGCAGAGGGGTGTGAGCTCAACCTGACCCCGCATCAGGCACGCGTGCTGGCGACCGAGCTCATCATGGCGGTCAACCGCGCGGAAGTGCGCAGCAATCTCAAACATAGCCACAACCTGGCACGCAGCGCACAGCCGGTCACGCAAAAGCGTGCACTGTTCAACCAGGGATTTGCTAAATATATTTAAGGCCAGTCGGCTTCGACTGGACCGGGGTAGGGGGCAGCTTCGCTGATCTACCTGATAATCCGCCGCCGCATTGTCGGCGGCCCGCCATCCATGATAGGGTGGCGCTAAGGCGCGATGGATTTGTCCCCGCGCCTTTTTTATTTCAAATTTTTGCAGGAATCAGCATGGCCGTCATCGAACTCACCCAGGACAACTTTGAATCCACCATCCAGAACAACGACGTCGTCATCGTCGACTTCTGGGCGCCGTGGTGTGGACCGTGTCGCGGATTCGCCCCCATTTACGAAGCCGCAGCTGAGAACCACCCCAACATCGTCTTCACCAAGGTCAACACCGAAGTCGAACAGGACTTGGCGGGCTCTTTCCAGATCCGCTCGATTCCGACACTGATGGTGTTCCGCGAACAGGTCATCCTGTATTCAGAGGCTGGCTCGCTGCCCGCCAGCGCACTGAATGCGTTGATCGAACAGGTGATGGGGCTGGATATGGCGCAAGTCCACAAAGACATCGCCGAACAGCAGACGCAATCCGCAGAACCGGGTCAAGCCTGAGGTGGCTGTTGCCGCTTTAGCGGCTTGCAACCACGGCCTGCCCTTTATGCCCTCCGGGTGCTTGCGGGTAGATTCTGCAGCAGCTGCCGCAACAGCGGAAGCGTGATGGGACGGCGGGTTTCAAGGCTGAAACGGTCGAGCGCCTCCAGCACCCGCAGCAAACTCTGCATGTCGCGCGCGGTATGGTTCAACAAATAGTCTGCCACCTGGGCTTCCAGCCGGAACCCCAGGGTTTCGGCATGCTGCGCCAGCGCGGCGCGTTTCTCGGCGTCATCCAGAGCCTGGAGCTGGAATACCAGCCCCCATCCCAGGCGCGTCTGCAATTCCGGCATCAAGGGCAAGTCGGCGGGGGCCATACTGCCCGCCGCCAACCACAGTCCGCCCGCTTCGCGCACCCGGTTGAACGCAGCAAACCCGGCGTGCTGCTGGGCGTCATCCCATGCATCGACCTGATCGGCAATGACCGCTTGTGCAGCATCCAGCCCCGTCAAGTCAACACTGAATCCGCGTGCCGCACAGGCATGCGCCCACGCCGCCAGCAAATAGCTTTTGCCGCTGCCCGGTGCGCCCCACACATACACCATGCGCTCGGTCGCCGTTCCATCCAGCATGGCATCGAGTTGCGCCATCAGCTCGATATTGTGTCCCGCCACAAAACGGGCAAGATCGGGCTGGGCAGGGGGGCGAATATCAAGAATCAACTGTTGCATGGGGCGGAAGGATAAGGCAAAAATCGCCGGCATGCGCCAGAAAGCCAGCGTGCCCGCACGTGATAACGCCTGCCGCACCCGGCTATACTCGTGTTTTCTGTACTCAGCCCCGGCATACTCCGATGCGTCCCGCCTTTCCTGTTCCAGTCAAACCCGTGATCCAGCCGCCGCCCATGGTGGAAGAAGTCTTGTCCGACGATGAGCGCGCAGCGTTGAAATCACGCATCAAAACCTTGATGAAACAGCAGGACGCGGTGCTGGTCGCGCATTACTACACCTCGGCCGACTTGCAGGATCTGGCCGAGGAAACCGGCGGTTGCGTCTCGGACTCGCTGGAAATGGCGCGCTTCGGTCATGCGCACCCGGCCAGGACGCTGATCGTTGCCGGTGTCAAATTCATGGGCGAAACCGCCAAGATACTGAACCCGGAAAAGCGCGTCATCATGCCGGACCTCGGTGCCGACTGCTCGCTGGATCTGGCCTGTCCGGCCGAGGCGTTCGCTGCCTTCTGCGACGCCCATCCGGATCGTCTTTCGGTGGTATATGCCAACACCAGTGCAGCCGTGAAAGCCCGGGCTGACTGGGTGGTCACCTCCGGCATCGCCGTCAAAATCATCAAGCACCTGCATCAGCAAGGACACAAATTGCTCTGGGCCCCGGACCGCCATTTGGGGGATTACGTACAGCGCATCAGCGGCGCGGACATGCTGCTATGGGAAGGCTCATGTGTCGTGCACGAAGCCTTCAAGGCCGAAGCGCTGAAAAAACTGCATGCCGAACACCCCAACGCCGCCGTGCTGGTTCACCCCGAGTCGCCGCAAGCGGTGATTGCGCTGGCGGATGTCGTCGGCTCGACCACGCAGCTGATCGACGCAGTGCGTACGCTGCCCAACCCCGAATTCATCGTCGCCACCGACAACGGCATCTTCCACAAGATGCGCGCCGCCGCGCCCGGCAAGATCCTGCTGGAAGCGCCGACCGCGGGCGAAGGCGCCACCTGCACCTCGTGCGCCCACTGCCCGTGGATGGCGATGAATGGCCTGAGAAAACTCGCGGCGGTGCTGGAATCCCCTGTCGGGGGCGGCAACGAAATCCATATCGAGGAATCGATCCGCGCCCGCGCCCAGCTGTCGATCCAGAAAATGCTCGATTTTGCCGCGGACGAAAAAGCCGGGCGTATCCAGCTCGGCGACTGAGCCGAAAGCCGCTATGGCCGGAGCCAGCCTGCTCGCCCTGATCGACGACATCGCCAGCATCCTGGATGATGTGTCGGCGATGACCAAGGTCGCCGCCAAAAAAACCTCAGGCGTGCTGGGCGACGACCTGGCGCTCAACGCCCAGCAGGTCGCCGGCGTCAAAGCCGACCGCGAACTGCCGGTGGTATGGGCGGTTGCCAGGGGCTCATTCAAAAACAAGCTGATTCTGGTGCCCGCCGCACTGGTCATCAGCGCGCTGGCACCGTGGGCGATTACGCCGCTATTGATGCTGGGCGGCGCATTCTTGTGCTTTGAAGGTTTCGAAAAGCTGGCGCACCCGTTTTTGCACCGCCCCGACGAGGATGAAACGCAGCACGCCGAATTCACCCGGGCGCTGGCCAACCCGGCGCTTGACCCGGTCGCACTGGAACGCGACAAGATCAAGGGCGCGGTCCGCACCGATTTCATCCTTTCCGCAGAGATTATCGTGATCACCCTGGGAACGGTTGCCGCCGCCTCATTCGGCGCCCAGGTTGCGGTGCTGGCCAGCATTGCCGTTCTGATGACGGTGGGGGTTTACGGGCTGGTCGCCGGCATCGTCAAACTCGACGACGCCGGGTTCTATTTGAGCCAGCTGGCGGGAGACGGCATTGCCCGGGCACAGCGCAGCCTGGGACGCGGCATTCTGTACGCTGCGCCCTACTTGATGAAAACGCTTTCAGTGGTGGGGACTGCGGCCATGTTTCTGGTTGGGGGCGGCATTCTGGTCCACGGCATACCGGGCACGCATGGTCTGGTTGAAACCCTCACCCACGCTGCCCAGCAAGTGCCAATCCTGGGCAATGCACTGACCTTGCTCACCCCGCTCACGCTCGACGCACTGACGGGAATAGCCGCAGGCGGTCTGATTCTGGGCGTCGCGACCGTCGCCAGACGCTTGCGCCCGTAGGCTTTACTTCTGGAACGGCTGGATCAGGGTACGCACCGGGTCATAAGCCGAGTCTTCGATCAGTGTAAAACCATCGTAAGCAATATCGAACGCTTCCAGCGTGGCGGCGTTATCCGGGGTGGTTTTTTTAAGCGCCAGCAGCGCGTCTCGCAGTTGATTCCGCACGTTCACGGGCATGCCCGGATGCACCGCGATGAGATAGGAAGGCAGCGGGGGCGTACTGCCAATTACTACAATACCCTTGCTCTTGAATCCTTCGGCAACCGAATCCTTGAGAATGCCGCCATCAAAGTCTCCCGCCAGCACCGCCTTGGCAATATTGTCGTAATGCTTGAGGTAGGCAATGTTCGAAAAGTCGCTGACCGCCAGCCCCATTGAAGCTACCGCCGCCCGTTGCAGCAACGCCTTTTCATCACCAAAGGCAAAGCGTTTGCCCTTGAGCTCGGCCGGCGTTTTGAAGCCGGAGCCAGCCTTGACGCCAATGACCAGTGAAAAACTCGGGTGCCCCTGCGTGGTGGGGGCGACCAGCGGGATCACACCATATTTCTTGCGCGCCTCGATGTAGGCCACTGGGGTCAGATAGGCAATCTGCGTCTGACCCGTTCCCAGGTCTTCCACGGCCGACCCCAGGCTGGGCGATGGCCGAAAGCGGATATTAAGATTCGTGCTCAGCGCCAGATAGTTGGTCAGCGCGCTCATGCGCTTGATCATCTCGACCGGGATATCCATGGCAACCGAGCCCATGGTCACGTCGGGGCCAAGGCCTTTTTGCGTTGCATTTGCCCAGGCCGGCAAGAACAGGGAACCCGCACATAGCGCTGCCAACGCAATTTGCAGCAAGGGTTTCGGTTTCATGATGTCTCTATCTCCTGAAGCGTATTTGATCCGGAATACACGCTGTAACGACCTCGCCCATCTTTTTTGGCCTGATAGAGCGCCTTATCGGCTGCGTAATAAAGCGCCTGCGGTGTTGTCATAGACTCGACATATTGCGCGACCCCCACACTGATCTCGACCTTGAGCTGGAATCCGTCATAGTCAAATGCCTGCATCCGCACGCTATCCATCAACTTCTCGACAAACAGTTCGGCCTGATCGATGCTGGTGTGATACAGCACCACACCGAACTCATCGCCGCCCAGGCGTGCCGGCAGGTCCGACTTCCGGACATGCAGGCGCAACAAGGTACCAATGTCACGCAA
>JADMKH010000004.1:0-2209 GCA_018780025.1 Thiobacillus sp. | reverse complement strand
GACCTGATCCCCCGCGCCATGTCCATAGGTGTCGTTGATCAGTTTGAAGCAGTCGATATCAAACAGCACCAGTGCGATTTCTTCCGAAAAACGTTCGGACTGGTGAAACATCCGCGACAGGGTTTCGTCAAACCTGCGGCGGTTGGGCAGTTCGGTCAGCCAGTCAGTGGTGGCCAGGGTATTCACCAACTCCAGCGCACGCTCCAATTCCTGGGTACGCCCTCCCAACTGAATGTTTTTCTCGCGCAGTTCCTCATTGGCAAAGTCAATCCTGCCCTTCAGCGTATGGTGATAACTGGCGAGCGATTTGTTGAGCGCATTGAACACCGACACCAGTCGCCCGACTTCGTCCCGGCTTCGCACTTCCAGATCCCGGAAAACATATGTCCCCCCTTTTTCCACGGCTTCTTCCATCGCCATGGTCAGATTACGGATGGGCGAAACAATCCCGCGCGCAGTGAATAAATAAACAATCAATCCCAGAATCGCGCCAAAAATCAGTTGTTCGAAAAAAACACGCCAATAAAGCGCACTCAGCGCGTTTTCCAGCGCATCGGTAGAGACATCGACCGCCACACTGCCGATGACCTCGCCGTTGAATATGACCGGCGACTCAAAACGTTTAAAACTTGCGGCTGCCACCGAAGTGGTCTGAGTCATTACGCGCCCAGCCTGATTGCGGATCATGACGTGGATGACGTTGGCTTGCTGCGAGACGTTTTTAGCCAGTATTTCCAGATTGCCATAGTCATAACCGGCGATCAGGGATGCCGCGCCGGATGCGGTCGCGTTGGCCATGCTCTGACCCGCCTTCCCGATCAGCTCGCTCAATGGGCCACGCTCGTTTTTGACACGCACCACACCAATGCCCGCCGAGGTGATCAGCACGCCCGCCATAACATAGCCCATGAGCTTGACGCTCAAACCAACCTGCAAGCCGATCTCCCGGAAAGAGTAAACATGGCAAATACTTTGCCCTTTATGGGTTATCGGCCCGGTCCCGGAAAACTGAAATTCCAGTATTAACTCACGCAGCATGGGTTTGGCGGCGTCCGCAATTCGCCAGTGCGCCCGAAATCCCGCCACATCCCGTAAAATACGCCTTTTGCTGTGCCATCTGCCATGACTGCCCGCCTCCGGGAAATCCCCTACAACTACACCTCGTTTTCAGATCGGGAAATTGTCATCCGCCTGTTGGGCGCCGACGCGTGGAGCGTCCTCAATACGCTGCGCGACGAGCGCAAAACCGGACGCTCGGCGCGCATGCTGTTCGAGGTGCTGGGCGATATCTGGGTGGTGCGGCGCAATCCCTATCTGGAAGACGACCTGCTCGACAACCCCAAGCGGCGGCAGATGCTGGTCGATGCCCTGCGGCATCGTTTGCATGCAATCGAGGTGCGGCGGCAGGGCAACGAACTGGTGGGCCAACTGCTCGACGCGGCAAAACGTGCGGTGCGCGAATTCGAGGCCTGGTTTGCCGATACCGCCAGCCTGCGCGCGCGCATCCTGCGCCGTCTGGGCGGCGTGACCCGGCGCGACAACATCGCCTTTGATGGCCTGGCGCGGGTGTCGCATGTCACCGACGCGACCGACTGGCGGGTGGAATATCCGTTTGTGGTGCTGACGCCGGACACCGAAGCCGAAATGGCCGGGCTGGTGGCCGGGCTGATCGAACTGGACCTGACCATCATCCCGCGCGGCGGCGGCACCGGCTACACCGGCGGCGCGGTGCCGCTCACCGACCAAGCCGCGGTCATCAACACCGAAAAACTCGAAGCCATCAGCGCGGTGGAAATGCGGCACCTGCCGGGTGTGGAATTTGAAGTCCCCACCATCCACTGCGGCGCCGGCGTCGTGACCAAACGGGTGATGGACGCGGCCGACGCCGCCGGGCTGGTGTTCGCAGTCGACCCGACTTCGGCCGATGCCTCGACCATCGGCGGCAACGTGTCGGTGAACGCAGGCGGCAAGAAAGCCGTGCTGTGGGGTACCGCGCTCGACAACCTGGTGTCGTGGCGCATGGTGACGCCGGATGCGGACTGGATCGAAGTCAGCCGGTTTAACCATAATCTGGGCAAGATTCACGACGCGCCCTCGGCCACCTTCGAGGTTCGGCGTTTTGCCGCCGACGGCAAAACGCCGAAAGGCTCGCCGGATATTCTCACCATCCCCGGCAGCCGATTCCGCAAGACCGGACTGGGCAAGGACG
>JADMKH010000105.1:5689-7336 GCA_018780025.1 Thiobacillus sp. | reverse complement strand
CCGCCGCCCGAACCGCCCATGGTGAATGACGGCCGGATGATCGACGGAAAACCCAGCGCAGCCTGCACCTGCAGGGCTTCTTCCAGGCTGTGAGCGATCGACGAGCGCGCCGAGCCGAGGCCCAGCCGGGTCATCGCGGCCTTGAATTTTTCGCGGTCTTCCGCCTTGTCGATGGCTTCCTTCGACGCGCCGATCATCTCGACGCTGTATTTTTCCAGCACGCCGTGCCTGGCCAGATCAAGTGCGCAGTTGAGCGCAGTCTGCCCACCCATGGTCGGCAGCAGCGCGTCGGGGCGTTCCTTGGCGATGATCTTCTCGACCACCTGCCAGGTAATCGGCTCGATATAGGTGACGTCGGCCATGTCCGGATCGGTCATGATCGTCGCCGGATTGCTGTTGACGAGAATGACTTTGTAGCCCTCCTCGCGCAGCGCCTTGCACGCCTGCGCGCCGGAGTAGTCGAACTCGCACGCCTGCCCGATGATGATGGGGCCGGCGCCGATAATGAGTATGCTTTGTAGGTCAGTGCGCTTGGGCATGATCAGTGTGCTCCGGCGTGATCGGCCATCAGCTTGATAAATCGGTCGAACAAATAGCTCACGTCGTGCGGGCCGGGACTGGCTTCAGGGTGACCCTGAAAGCCGAATGCGGGGGCGTCGGTACGCGCAATGCCTTGCAGCGAACCGTCGAACAAGGAGATATGCGTACTGCGCAGCGTGTCTGGCAAACTAGCCGGGTCCACCGCGAAGCCATGGTTCTGGCTGGTGATCGCCACCCGCCCGCTGTCGATATCCTTGACCGGATGGTTGGCGCCGTGATGGCCAAACTTCATCTTGGTCGTTTTGGCGCCCGAAGCCAGCGCAAGCAATTGATGCCCAAGACAGATGCCAAAAGTCGGCACGCCCGCAGCCACCAGTTCAGCAATAGCCTGAATGGCGTAATCACACGGCTCCGGATCTCCAGGGCCATTGGACAGAAAAACACCATCGGGTTTCAGCGCCAGCGCATCGGCCGAGGTGGCGGTGGCGGGCAGCACGGTCAAACGGCAGCCGCGTTCGGCCAGCATGCGCAGGATGTTGCGCTTGACGCCGTAGTCGAAGGCCACCACATGAAAGCGGGGCTCGCTCAACCGGCTGTAGCCACGCCCGAGCTTCCATTCGGTTTCGTTCCACTCATAAGCCTTGGGCGTACTCACCACCCTGGCGAGGTCCATGCCAGCCAACCCAGGGAAGGCGCGTGCCGCTTCGAGCGCCTTCGCCTCATCCAGCGTTCCCGCCATGATGCAGCCACTTTGCGCGCCCTTCTCCCGCAAAACCCGGGTCAGGCGGCGCGTGTCGATGTCGGCGATGGCCACAATATTCTGGCTTTTCAGGTAATCCGTGAGCGAAGATCCGGCACGAAAGTTTGAATACAAGCGTGGCACATCGCGCACCACCAATCCTGCCGCATGGATGCGATCCGACTCGACGTCTTCCGGATTGATCCCTGTGTTGCCGATATGCGGATAAGTCAGCGTCACGATCTGCCGCGAATACGAGGGGTCGGTCAGAATTTCCTGATAACCGCTCAGCGCAGTGTTGAACACCACCTCACCAGTCGTGATGCCTTCGGCACCAATGGAGAGGCCGCGAAACACCGAACCGTCAG
>JADMKH010000105.1:0-5679 GCA_018780025.1 Thiobacillus sp. | reverse complement strand
ATCCAGCCAACCGCTTCAATGACTTCCGGGGCGGCTTCCCCTCGCATCAAGGGTGCAAATGATCCAGCCCACCGTCCATATCGATCTCGGTCAACTCGGTAAACCCACCGATGCAAGCCCCTTCGATCATGATTTGCGGCACGGTGCGCGCGCCATCGGTTGCCACGGCAAACTCTTTCATCGCCTCGTGGTCGAGATCGATGCGGACTTCATCATAGCCAATGCCACGCTTATCAAGGAAGGCTTTGGCTTTTACGCAAATGGGGCATGTGCCCGTACTATAAACCTTGACGGCATTCATGGTTGTTTCCTGTTTTATAACGGTTAATTCAAGCGCAGAGAGCCAAGCGCGGCTATTTCAGGTTCAACACGTCGCGCATGTCGTACAAACCTGGCGCACGGCCCTGTAACCATTTGGCGGCGCGCAGGGCGCCTTGCGCAAAGGTGGCGCGGCTGCTGGCTTTATGGGTCAACTCAATCCGTTCGCCTAACCCGGCAAATAACAGCGTGTGGTCGCCAACGATGTCGCCGCCTCGCACGGTGGAAAAGCCGATGGTTTGGGCGTCACGCTCACCGGTCACACCCTCGCGACCATAGACCGCGCAGCTGGCCAGATCACGATGAATGGCGCGGGCAACCGCATGTCCCAGACCCAGCGCAGTACCGGAGGGCGCATCCACTTTGTGGCGATGATGCGCTTCGATAATCTCGATATCATATCCATCATCGAGCACCACGGCAGCCAGTTCGGCCAGTTTCATCAGCAAGTTCACGCCGACGCTCATATTGGGGGCGAACACAATCGGGATCTGTTGTGCCGCGGCAGCAATACGTGCCTTTCCGTCTTCATCGAAACCCGTGGTACCAATAACCAGCGGCACACCCGCTGCGGCACACGCGTCGAGATAGCCCAAAGTGGCTTCCGGACGGGTGAAGTCAATCAATACCTGCGCAGCTTGCAAGGCAGTTGATGGCTGATCGCTTACCTGCACGCCGCTTGCCGCACCCCAGGCAGCGCCCGCATCCTGCCCAACCAGCAGGCTGCCGGCACGATCGATGGCTGCATGCAAAGTGCACCCTTCATCGGCCGCCACCGACTCGAGCAACGCCCGCCCCATGCGTCCAGACACCCCGGCAAGCGCGATCCGCACGGTCATCGCTTGCTACCCGTTAGCGTCGACAACACCTTTTCCTCGGCAATCAGCCAGCGGCCCTCCCGTTCAATCATCAGCAACTGCTTGACTACAGCATCGCGATAATTTCCGGAACGATAATGCTGATTGAACGTCAACCTGACGGCCCCCTCTTCAGTGCGATCAATTGAAGGTGAGTCAATCTTGATCTCAATATTTTTGGCCAAACCAAACGACACACGACGGCGCTTTTCCCAGTCTGCGCGGTTGCCTCCATCTGACGGCATAAAACTGGCGTCGTAGGCAGCGAAATAAGCGGCCTTGTCTCGACGCGCCCATGCGTCAACCCAGGTATTCAACGCCTTGATTACCGATTCATCGCCTTTGTCAGCCCCCTTGGATGCCCCGGGGAAAGACGGGACAAGATCCGGCTTCAGCTGTTCGACATTGGTTTCCGATTGCAAACTCAGCGCAGCAGGCGTGTGGAGGTCAACATAGGCCGGCGCATTATTGGGACTGGGTAGCGGCGATACGATGCTGCTCGTCACAGAAGACGATTTAACCGGTTGCGATGCCGGCGAGGCAGCTGGCTTTTCAGCCAACGGCTGAACGATTGCTTCAGGCGCTTCCTCAACGCGAGCCGACTGCGGGGTCGGTGATTGGACGACCGGAATGGGTTCGGCTTTTGGCGCCAGCTGGACGGGTAAGGCACTGGCCTCCACTGCAGCAGCGGGGGCCATTGTTTCAATTCTGGATTCGGGCCTGGACTCAGGCTTTGCTGTCGCCACAGCAGGCAGCACGGCGGGTACGGCCGCAGGCAAGTCGCCTTCTATCCGCGCCAGTATTTCACCCTCGAAAAACAGCGTGATGCGCTTTTGTTCGGCCAGCTTTCCTGCTTTGTAAAACACGTACACATAATCCCAGCGATCGGTACGGAACGGGTCGACCACCAGCGGCGTCCCCAGCAGGAAGCGGACTTGAGAGCGGTTGAGGCCCGGCTTCAGGCGGGCAACGTTTTCCTGATCGAGCGCATTGCCTTGCTGAACATCAATACGGTGAGGCCCCAGGTTAACGCTGGCACACCCGGAAACCAGACTTAAAAGCAGGGCGGAAATCAGGAAATGACGCATAGCCAGGAAACCGGAAAGGTTGGAGCGGTTGGAAAAAAACGTATCATAACGTATTCGCGTTCCCAATCCGGAGACCCCATTGAGCAATCCATCCGATCTCAAAAGCATTGGTCTCAAAGCCACGCTGCCCCGTCTGAAAATTCTCGATCTGTTTGAACAGAGCAACAAACGCCACATGACCGCCGAAGAAGTGTATCGGCTGCTGTCGGACGAAGACCTGGATATTGGCCTGGCTACGGTCTACCGCGTGCTCACCCAGTTCGAGCAGGCCGGGCTATTGATCCGCCACCACTTCGATAGCGACAAAGCCGTGTTCGAACTCAACGAAGGCGACCACCACGATCACCTGGTCTGCATGCAATGCGGAAAGGTCGAAGAGTTTCTGGATAGCGAAATCGAAAAGCGCCAGCACCGCATCGCCAAAGAGCGCGGCTTTTCCATCCACGACCACTCACTGCAAATTTATGCCGACTGCATCAAGGAAAACTGTCCAAACCGCAAGGCAAACGACCCCCGTCAGCGCGCGTAAGGCCTGATCGCCGCGCACAATCCCGCCACGCCTTCGATCAGGCGCGGAGTGGGTCGATGCAGCAGGTCGGCATCCACACTAACGAATGCGTTATTTTTTACAGCAGGCAGGCTTGCGAATGACTGCCATAGCCGGCGCAAGTCCGGCGCATCATTGCCCCCCACGATCAATGCGGGGGCTCGCTGCAACACCGCTTCGCGCGACACCACCGGAGACAGCCCGCGCAAGTCGGCAAACACATTGCGCGCGCCACACAATGCCAGCGCATCGCTGATCCAGTGCGCACCACCCACCGTCATCAACGGTCGATCCCAGACTTGATAAAACACCTTGACTGGCGGTTGGCGGTTCATCGGCACTTGCAGCGCGGCCAGCCGGGTTGAAAACGTCCGGGCAGCTTCTTTTCCCGCCTCCGCATGCCCGCTCGCCAAACCAACCAACCGCAGCAAGCGCGCCACATCCTCCAGCCGGGTGGCTTGTGTCTGCAAAACGGGCACGCCCATTTTCCTGAGGCCGTGAATATCGGCTGCGCGATTGCCGCCCACCCAGGCAATGACCAGGTCCGGTTTCAGGGCAAGAATGCGCTCGAAGTTGATGCGGCTGTAGCCGCCCACGCGCGGCAGGGCCTGCACCGCCTGCGGGTAATCGCTGGCGCTGTCCACGCCCACCACCTGCGATCCCGCACCCACCGCAAACAACAGTTCGGTGAGATGCGGCGTCAGTGAAATGATGCGCTGCGGTGGCCGGATGAATTCAAGCGTTTGCCCAGCGTCATCAACCAGGCGAAGCGTTGCAGCCTGCGCGGGCAGCGCCAGCAGCAGACAGAGCCAGAACGCGATGCGGCGGATCACCGTCCGGCCAGACTGCCGCCGTGAAAAATCAGGCTTGCACGCCGGGCTTCGAAGCGAAGTCGCGTAAACGAGGCCGTCGCCACCTCGACACGATAAGCCTGTTCCAGGGGGATATGCAGCGCCCAGGCAAGCGCCATACGGATGACGCCCGCGTGTCCGACCAGCAGCACATGCTGATCGGCATGCCTTGCGAGCAGATCATCCAGGCCGGCCGCTACCCGCGAATGGAAATCGGCTAGCGGCTCGGCCCCTTCCGGGCGTGCATTGATCGGATCAGCCTTGAAGCGATCGAGCATGCCTGGTGCATCCTGCTCTATCTCGGCCGCTGATTTTCCTTCCCATACGCCAAAACCGACTTCCTTGAGTCTTTCGTCAAACGAAAGCGGCAACCCGAGTCGACCGGCCAGGGTTTCGGAAAATTCACGGCAACGCAGCAGCGGCGAAGAAACCATCTGCGTCCAGGGCCGGACGTCCCCCACTGCAGCATGCATTTGCGCCCATCCTGTTTCCGAGAGCGGGTCGTCGACCTGGCCCCGATATTTTCGCCCGCCAACGGGTTCGCCATGGCGCATTAAATCCAGCGTTGTGGTCATTCCAGCATCACCAGGTTGTCCCGATGGATCAGCTCTGGCTCATCCATATAACCGAGTTCAGCTTCTATCGACGTACTGGGCACGCCGGCAATCCGCCGCGCTTCGCTTGAACTGTAATTGGTCAGGCCGCGTGCGATCTCATGGCCCTCTATATCGACAATCGCGACAACGTCCCCCCGCAGAAAATTGCCGGTGATGCCTTTTACGCCCACCGGCAGCAAACTCTTGCCTTCCTCCTGAAGCGCACGCACCGCCCCATCGTCGATCACCACACCACCACGCATCTGCAGATGGTCGGCCAGCCACTGGCGGCGCGCCGCCAATGTTTCCTGACGCGACACCAGCTGGGTGCCAATGGCCTCACCGCCCGCAAGCCGAAGCAATATGTTTTCCTCACGACCGCTACAGATTACGGTATGAGCGCCGCTGCGGGCCGCACGCTTGGCCGCAAGAATTTTGGTCAGCATCCCGCCGGTGCCAAGGGTGCTGCCAGCCCCGCCCGCCATGTGCTCGAGTTCGGGGTCGCCGGCGTGGGCCTCCATCACCAGCGTGGCGTCGGGCGCCTTGCGCGGGTCGGCGGTATACAGGCCGGGCTGATCAGTGAGGATAATCAGGCAGTCGGCTTCGATCAGATTGGTGACCAGCGCGCCCAGCGTGTCGTTGTCGCCGAGACGGATTTCATCGGTGGCAACGGTGTCGTTCTCGTTGATGATCGGCACCACGCGCAGCTCGAGCAGCGTGCGCAGCGTGGAACGCGCATTCAGATAGCGCGTCCGGTCGGCCAGGTCTTCGTGGGTAAGCAGGACCTGCGCGGCGTGCAAGCCGTGAGCGCGGAAAATCGTTTCGTAGGCCTGCACCAGACCCATCTGGCCCACGGCGGCGGCGGCCTGCAACGCGTTAATCGCCTTCGGGCGCTTGTTCCAGCCCAGCCGCGCAATGCCTTCGGCGATCGCGCCACTGGATACCAGCACCACTTCCTTGCCTTGCCCGGTCAGCGCCGCAATCTGCTCGGCCCAGCGCGACAGCGCTGCGTGGTCGAGACCGCGTCCCTCGGCGGTCACCAGGCTGGAGCCGACCTTAACGACAATGCGCCGTGCATGTTTGACGACCGATACGCTCATCGTGCCGCCTGCCGCAGATTCCGCACCGCTTCCTTGCCATCCCGGACGCGAATGCCACCAGGGCAAAAATGATCTTCATAGAGCGCTTTTTGGTAGGACAACAGCGAACGTAATTTGATGCCTTCCCAGCCGGCATTGCGCGCTTTGGACCAGGTCCCGTCCGAGTGGCCATACGCATACAAACGCCGTTCACCGGACTCGCAGCGTATCCCTTCGTAAGACACGTTTTTTGCGCCACCGGCCGCTTCAATAACCACGGTATAGCGGACCACCCGATCTTCACCGACGCTGATCGAATCGGCGTCGACAAAATGCTTGTTAC
>JADMKH010000222.1 GCA_018780025.1 Thiobacillus sp. | reverse complement strand
AGGCTGCGCTTGCCGGCATGAAAGTGCTCGACGTCGGCTGCGGCGGCGGCATCCTGGCCGAGGCGATGGCCGGCGCTGGGGCAACGGTCAGCGGCATTGACCTGTCGGACAAGGCGCTCAAGGTTGCCAAGCTGCATTTGTTTGAATCAGGCCAGAGCGTCGACTACCAGTTGGTGTCGGCCGAAGACTTTGCGGCGCAACACGCAGGCGAATTCGATGTCGTCACCTGCATGGAAATGCTCGAACACGTGCCCGACCCCGCTTCGATCGTCGCCGCCTGCTCGCGCCTGGTCAAGCCCGGCGGCTGGGTATTTTTCTCGACGCTTAACCGCAACGCCAAGAGCTATCTCTTCGCCATCGTCGGCGCCGAATACATTCTCAAACTATTACCACGCGGCACCCACGATTACGCCAAATTCATCCAGCCGGCCGAACTCGCCCGCATGGCGCGCGAAGCCGGACTGGAGACGCAGGAACTGATCGGCATGACCTACAACCCGCTGACCAAGGTCTACAAGCTGGAAGCGGATACCGACGTCAACTACCTGATGGCGACGCAACGTGAGGCTTGAGAATATCCGCGCCGTCCTGTTCGACCTCGACGGCACCCTGGTCGACACCGCGCCCGACCTCGGCTACGCGCTCAACCTGCAACGCGCGCGCCACGGCCTGCCGCCGCTGGCCGACGACATGATCCGGCCGCAGGCCTCGCATGGCGCACGCGGCCTGCTCGGCGTCGGCTTCGACCTGCACCCAGACGACCCGCACTTCGCCCACATGCGCGAAGAATTCCTGCAGCTCTACGCCGACAACATCTGCCGCCATTCGCGTCCCTTCCCCGGCATCCTCGACCTGCTGGCCGAGCTCGACGCGCGCCAACTGAAATGGGGCGTGGTCACCAACAAGCCGGCGCGTTTCACCGAACCGCTGATGTCCATTCTCGACCTGGCCGAACGCGCCGCCTGCATCGTCTCCGGCGACACCTGCCCACAGCCCAAACCGCATCCGGCGCCGATGCTTGCCGCCGCCGAGTTGTGCGGCGCGACGCCCGCGCAGTGCCTGTACCTGGGCGACGCCGAACGCGACATCCAGGCCGCGCGCGCTGCCGCCATGCCGGCGCTGGTCGCCGCCTGGGGCTATCTCGATGCCACCGACCAGCCGCATACTTGGGGCGCCCACGCGCAAATCCACCACCCGGCCGACACCCTCGACTACCTGGCGCCCTGAGCATGGCCTACTACAGCCTCCTCAAGCAGTTCCACCTCGCCACGATTGCCCTCACCCTGGCATTGTTCGTTCTGCGCGGCGTCTGGATGATGGCAAACTCTCCCCGGCTGCAGGCGCGCTGGGTACGCATCGTCCCGCATGTCAACGACGCACTCTTGCTGTCCAGCGGCTTCGGATTGGCTGTGCTGATTCAGCAATATCCGCTGGTGCACGGCTGGCTCACCGCCAAATTTTTCGCGCTGATTCTTTATATCGTCCTCGGCACCTTCGCCCTCAAACGCGGCAAAACCCGGTTCCAGCGCATCGCCGCCTGGATCGCCGCCCTGCTGGTATTCGGCTATATGGCAGCGGTTGCCATCGCGCACGATCCATTCCCTTTCATGCGCTAAACCGGGCGTATGGAAAAATGTCCCCATGCCGGAACTTTCCATCCGTCTCCCGCTCAATGCAGTACACTTGCAACTGCAACACATGGGGGCGACCTGGCTTCGACGGGGGTCGCGAAGCAGCGTAGGGCATACCGAGGGTCAGAGCACCTCGTAAATCCAACTGAAAATCGTTTAAACGCAAACGACGAAACTTACGCTCTGGCCGCTTAATGCGCCGGACCCTGCACCATCCAGCATACGGGGTGGGTTAGGCAACTAACAGCAGGGTAATCTCAGTATGATCGTGGCTGTCCGGGTGGCTTGGGCAGACATTAAATCAAGGCCACTCGCCAAAGTTCAGCCTGTTCGGCGGGCGTAACCGAGGTTAAAGCAATAAATCACCGGACTAAGTATGTAGAACTGCCTGTAGAGGGCTTTCGGACGCGGGTTCGATTCCCGCCGCCTCCACCAATCACAAGGGCCTGGATAGTCTCCAGGCCCTTTTTCTTTGCGCGAATCCCCGCGTGGCGCGGGGTTCCGGGCATTTACCCTGCGGGTGGCACTACGCCCGGATGCGCCGAAACGCCCCAATTTTTGCCCAGCCCAGTCTCTATTTCTCTGTTTGCCCTGCGGTTGGTTTTGAGCGGGTGTTGAAGCTGGTCTTGATCCTCGACCATATGGCGCGCAACCAGCTGATTCCTCCCGAGAGCAAAACCGTCGAGGATTACGGGCACAAGCTTCGCGCCTTCTTCGATGCTGCAAAGTCCGTCTGCGCCGCGCGCGATGAACGGACGGATGGCCAGTATTGCGTTTGGCCATGACCGATCGCGCAAGAAGCTGATTCTGCAACAGTACCGTCCGGCGACTGTCAAGGCATCCTTGCCAGTTCGGGGGGGGTAGGTCGCCTGCAGGCCCTCTGATCAAAGGCCGTTTTAACGCTGGCGCTATTTATTAAAGAATGATTTAATACCGAGAGATCAGATTAAAGATGGCTTTACCATGAAGCGGACCACGGGCACTTACGCCATCTCGACGACGCAGGGCGAATCGGTTCAGGCCTTCGTCCCGAATCCGCTGCCGCCCGCCAATCCTGCGCTAGCTCCAGAGGCGTATGTCGACCTGAACCATCAGGCAGAGCTGGCGCTGGCGCGTCTGTCCGGGGTGTCGGGGCTGGTGCCATCGGTGGACTGGCTGCTGTACAGCGCGATCCGCAAGGAGGCTCTGCTCACCTCGCAAATCGAAGGCACCCAGGCCACATTGACCGACCTGTTCGACGAGGAAGCGGGGTTCGTCGTCAGCAACACAGACGACATCGAGGAAGTTACTAACTATCTGCGCGCCTTCCGGCTGGTACAGGACAACCTGCGCGACCCCAATGGACTGCCCATCAGCGTGCGCCTGCTGTGTGAGGCCCACCGTGCCCTGCTGGACGGGGTACGCGGTGCCGGCAAGCAGCCCGGGGAACTGCGCCGTTCCCAGAACTGGATCGGCGGCACCCGTCCGGGCAACGCCGCTTTCGTGCCGCCACCGGCCGACCGGGTGGCAGATCTGCTGGGCGACCTGGAGCAATTCATTCACGACGAGACAGGCATGCTCCCGCCGCTGGTCAGGATTGCGCTGGCACACGCCCAGTTCGAAACCATCCACCCCTTCCTCGACGGCAATGGCCGTATCGGACGTCTGCTGATCGCAGCGCTGCTCGAACACTGGCGCCTGTTGCCCGAGCCACTGATGTACCTGAGCGGCTACCTGAAGCAGCATCAGGCCGAATATTACCGGCGCCTGTCGATCATCCGCACCGAAGGCGACTGGGAAGCCTGGGTTACGTTCTTCCTCGAAGGCGTCGCCAAGGCCGCCAGTGGCGCTGAACGCAGCATCATCTCCATCGCCAGTCTGATCGCGGCGGATCGGCGCCGCCTGCTCGAAGCACCCAAGGCTGGCCCTGCCAGCTACCGGCTGTTCGAGTTGCTGCCCATGATGCCGCGCTTCACCATCGAGCGAGTGCGGCAAAAGCTGGAAACCACCTTTCCGACCGCCAATGCGGCCGTCAAAGTCTTGGAAGACCTGGGCATCGTGACGGAAATGACCGGGCAGAAGAAGAACCGGAGCTACAGCTACCAGCCTTACATCGAGCTGCTGTCGCGGTGATTACGCAGCCATTGGCGCCAGTTTTCACCGGTCCGAAATGGCTGACCGAGCAACGAGTTTTGCCGTCAACCATCCGCCACCAACACAAACGCCACCGAAAGGGTGGCGTTTGTGTTGGTCAGTGCGCGCATCAATAACCCGCCGAATCACTCCAAGCTTGACGCCCCTAATCCTCTCGCGTTTCGTCCATGATCGCTTCGATATCTTTCCCCCAGCGCTCGAAGACAGGCCTTAACGCAGGATCCGGGAAAAATTGCCGCAGCACTTGCGGATGGCTGGCTACCAGAATGGTCTGTTCGCCTTCTGCGAAGATCGTGATGTTCAGAGGCAGAAACGGGATCAACTCTGGCCGCGCGGCCGTGACCTGCCTCACTTCTTCGAGCTTGCCGAAATACACCACCCGGTACATGTCGCTTTTGAAGTCGCGCCGCTCCAAATTCTCGTTCACTTGCTGCAAGCGGGTGATTTTGTAACCGCGCGACGAAATGGCTGTTTGCAGTATGGCCATGGCCTCCGGGAAGGGCTTGTCCATACGCGTCATGAGCAGGTTGTCGGCGACGGCGGGAGCCGTCACAAACAGTGCCAGGATGCCAACCTTCAGTATTTGCATCAGCCTTTTCATAGTGTTGCCTCCTCCATGATCGCGGTGTAGCTCTGCTCCATCTGCTCGCACAGTTGATTGAGCTCGGAATTATTGAACAGGCGGCTCATCACCTTGGGATCGACCGACATGAGCTGCACCTTGCCGTCCCGCTCGAAGATGGTGATGCGGCAGGGCAGGAACATGCCGACGCGCGGATCGACGGCCAAGGCCTTGTTGAGCAGGCTGATATTGCAGAAGTAGACGATGACCTGTTTGGGGTTTTCGTTTTCAGGCTGGGTCAGCCCGTACTCCAGCGTCTGCACGCGGCCATGAAAGAAGTTGTTGTTGTTGACCGCACGCTTGACGTTTTCAACGGTTGTTGCGAGATCATAGGGTGAATCCCGGGTAATCACCGGGCTGCCCACCTGCAATACCTGCGCGCTCTCCGGCAACGGCTGTTTTTCAAAATTGCGGATATAACGCACGATATCGTTGATGTCCCGTTCCTTGAGTCCCAGCTTGCGAAAGGAAATCATCGGCGTATCTTTGCGGCCGTTCATGAGCGTAGCCTTGATCATGCTGTCGGTCGCCGCGGAGAGGAACCCGGGGTTGTGCAGCGCGGGGGCCATGATGGGCAAGTCGCGCGGACGCGAAAACGTGACGCCGGTGCCGGTGCTGCCTTCCCCGTTGACGCCATGGCAGGATGCACAGTACTGCCCGAACAGCTTCTTGCCGTGCACCGGGTCGCCCTTGATCTGCCTGGCTGAATACGTGGCCGATGGACCTTTGTTCCAGGTTCGCACATGGCGAACAATTGCATCAACTTCAGCTTTACTCAGACTGGAAAAGGATGGCATCACCCTGCCCGGCCGCCCGGCGTGTATGGTCTTGCGCAGATAGTCGTCGCTGATGCCGGCCTGAAACGAAGGCAGGGAAAGGGGAACTCCGATTCCGCCATCACCCTTTGCGCCATGACAGGAAGCACAGTTACGACCATAAAGCGCTGCGCCGTTTGGCGCCGCCATGGCCTGTGTCAGGCCCATACCCGCAAGCAGGATTAAAACGAATAGACGAAGCCGCATGATGTTTCCTCCTGATCGAATCTTAATTAGTACATTAGCATATTTTTATGTTTTTATTGTTACGCAATTGCACGACCAAAGGCGCAACATCGGGATACAGGGCAAAGGATAGCGCTTGGGTATGCATTGATCGAAACAGAATTTCGCCGCAGACTGATAACGGGATTCCCTGCGACTCCACCCAGACAAACAATATGAATGAACTGATTACCTGGCTTCCCCCCGAACTATCCACCCTGCCGCGCTATGTAGTGGCGCTGGCGATCGGTCTGCTGATGGGACTGGAGCGCGAGCGCAATCCGGCGGCGAAAGCGGGACTGCGAACCTTTGCATTGACGGCCTTGCTGGCGGTATTGACGGCGCATCTGGCAACGGTATTGGGCGAGCCGTGGCTGACCGGGATCGGCATGCTGCTGGTGGGTGCGATGATGATTGCGGCCTATATGCACTCGCCGACACAGGCGGACAGTGATCCAGGCACCACCACCGTGGCGGCGCTGCTGCTGTGCTACGGCCTGGGCATTCTGGTATGGCACAACGAAATCCAGCTGGCGGTCATGCTGGGGATCGCGGCAACCGTGCTGCTCTATTTCAAGCCCGAGTTGCGCGGGATCAGCCAGAAACTCTCTCGACGCGACCTGCTGTCGGTGCTGCAATTTGCCGTGCTGGCGTTGATTATTCTGCCGCTGCTGCCCAACCAGAGCTACGGCCCCTATGGCGCGCTGAATCCGTATCAGATCTGGTGGATGGTGGTACTGATTGCCGGCGTGGGGCTGGCCGGCTATGCCGCACTGCGGCTGGTGGGGCAACAGCGCGGCGCGGTCATGCTGGGCCTGCTGGGCGGGCTGGTTTCCTCCACCGCCACGACCTTGTCGTTCAGTCGCCACGCCCGCGCCAACCGCGCGTTGATGCCCACTGCGGTCACCGTGATCGTGCTGGCCAATCTGGTGGTGCTGGCGCGACTGGGCGTGCTGGCCGCCGTGCTGGCACCGGCGGTGCTGCCGCAGTTGCTGCCGGTTCTGCTCGGCGGGTTGGTGGTGGGTGGCCTCGGTGCCGCCTATGGCGTGCAGCAATTGCGGCCGCAAGGCGATCCCCCCGCACTGGAAATGAGCAACCCGACCGAACTGCGCACGGCACTGGGCTTTGGCCTGATGTATGGCGTGGTGTTGCTGGCCGCAGCCTGGTTGTCCGACTGGCTGGGCACCGGCGGACTGTACGGCGTGGCGCTGGTTTCGGGGCTGACCGATGTCGACGCCATCACCCTCTCCAGCCTGCGCCTGCATAATCTGGACAAGCTGTCGGTGGCGGTGCTGGTCAACGTCATCACGCTCGCTGTACTGGCCAATCTGGCCTTCAAATCGACCCTCGCCCTGACGATAGGCGGCTGGCAAATGGCGCGCCATGCAATAGCGGGCATGGGAACGGTGGGGCTGGGACTGGTCGTCGCCTGGGCTATAATTCGCGGCTTTTCCGCCTAATCGCATTGCACATCATGGAAGCCGAACACCTTAATCAGATTGAAGCCAGCCTCGCCGACCTCGGCGAGCGTGCCACCCAACTCAGGGGGTTGCTTTGACTACCCTGTCAAGCAAGACCGCCTAGAAGAAGTCATCCGCCTGTCCGAGTCGCCAGACTTCTGGAACGATGCTGCCCGCGCCCAGGAACTGGGCCGCGAACGCAAGTCGCTGGAAGACGTGGTGCTGGTGCTCGATCGCGTGGCGTCCAGCCTGAAGGACGCCGCCGAGCTGTTCGAGATGGCGCGCGAGGAAAACGACGACGAGACGCTTGTCGCGGTGCAGGCCGACATCGCCACCATTGAGCAATCCGTCAGTACGCTGGAATTCCGCCGCATGTTCAACAACCCGGCCGACCCCAGCAACTGCTTCCTCGACATCCAGGCCGGCGCCGGCGGCACCGAAGCCTGCGACTGGGCCTCGATGCTGCTGCGGCAATACCTGAAATACGCCGAACGCAAAGGCTTCAAGGCCG
>JADMKH010000308.1 GCA_018780025.1 Thiobacillus sp. | reverse complement strand
GATTAAGCAGGCATTTCTGGATTGCCGCGTCGCTACGCTCCTCGCAATGACGAATAAATCAGCGTTCCCTTAAACCGGCTGCGGCCGCACCAGTCCCCGATTCTTCCAGCCCCCGATTCTTGATGTATCCCGCTTTCAAAATGAATTTTCAATGCAAAGGAACGACACACCATGATTAAAAAAGCATCCCTCGTAGTGGCCGGTTTGCTCACGCTGTTCGGCGTGCTGACCCTGACCGCCCAGGCCAAGGACTGGCCGGCACCGATCAAGGCACTGGAAAAGCAGGGGATTGAGGTCATCGGCACGTTTGACGCGCCCGGCGGGCTAACCGGCTATGCCGGCATGGTGGAACAGCAGCCGATCGCCGTTTATCTCACCGCCGACGAAAAATACGCCATCGTCGGCCCCATGATCGACGGCAAAGGCGCCAACCTCAGCCAGCAACCGCTCGAAAAACTGGTCAGCAAACCGATGACCGACCGGGTCTGGAAAGACCTCGAGAAAAGCACCTGGATCGGTGACGGCAAAAAAAATGCGCCGCGTATCGTCTACACTTTTACCGACCCCAACTGCCCTTACTGCAACAAGTTCTGGAATGATGCCCGCCCCTGGGTCACGTCCGGCAAAGTGCAGTTGCGCCACGTCATGGTCGCCATCCTCGGGCCCACCAGCCCAGGCAAGGCCACAGCCATCCTCGCAGCCAAGGACCCGCAGGCCGCCTTGACGCAGCATGAAATAAATCATGCGCAGGGCGGTGTCAAACCGCTGAGCCAGATGCCCGAAAAAATCCGCATGCAGCTCGACGCCAACCAAAAACTGATGCAGCAACTCGGCGCCGCGGCCACACCCACCATTTTCTACAAGGACGCAAGCGGCACCCTGCAAAAACTGCAAGGCGCGCCCTCGAGCGAGATGCTGGGCAAAATCATGGGGCCGCGCTGAGCTTGCGGGGACTCGTTGGCCAGTCAGGGCCAACGCCAGCCCGGTGTGCACCTTCCGGCGATGTCATTTCATATTGAGGTGAGTGAAATGGAAGACGGTTCAACTTGACTCAACGCGATGCGACGAATCTCTTCAAAAGAAAAAGTTGAGTGTCGAACCGGATTTTAAATGCCACCCTCCGGTGGCATTTTTTATGTGAATACATCTACGATCACCCGCTATCCCGTTACGGGGATTGATGAAACAGGTCCGGAAAAACCGGCCAGAAAGGATGCAGAGTAGGTCCGGTATCGGCCTGAGCCGCCGTTGGCGTACTGCGCCATCGAGGTCAGCTGTTCACAACAAACCGGCCATTGGCTAAAAACACCTCTTAAATGGGCGCTGTCAACTTCGGCGAATGCGTACTCCCGACCCATAGTGGTCAGTCAGGCTGAACGAATCGAAGGCCCGCTTATCAGCTGCTAATTCAACCTGTCATCGGCTATGCCGAGCCAATTTACGGCTCAGTGCAACTGACTACCCGGAGACGAGCGTCAGCAGCTCCCATCTACAACTAAAGTTGTATATCAATATTTAAACTTCTGTCCTAAGCTGATTTTGAAGCGCATTGAGCAGAGTTCGTGCGGCCCTTCAGACCCGCCAGATCCTTGAAGGCAAGTTATGCCCAAGTCTGATGCAGTAAATCGCGGGCCCGGATATTCCAATGAGCTTCAAGTTGATGAGATTGTGCCGCGTGGCCGGCCCATCCTCATCAGCCCATCGGGGTGGTGTCGCCCGAGGTTTGGCGCGGCGTTGCCGTGGCGGGCAAGCGCGTCAATGCCAAGCTGATTACCTTTGGTCATTACTGACTGATCAGGTCGAATGGAGATATCGATATGAGTGAAAATATCAATAACCTTCAACGCAGCAAGGAAGTCAGAAAAACTCTTATCGAAAAAAACGTCTCCGAGAACACCATCGGGACGATCGAAAAAGCGCTCAAAAACGGACTTGTATTTCGCAGAGCGGCGGATCTCGCGATTCTGAATCTGCCCCTGGCAGACGTTCAGATCCTGGAAACTGCCATCGGTTTTGGAACACCTGCTCCAGAGGCCAATGTCAAAACGCTCGAATATACCTTCGTACCAGACGGCAATGATGACGATTTCGTCGGCTACCAGTTTTTTATCACTTACATCAATAGGGATAAATTTTCGATTTCAGAATCTTATCCCATAGAAGACAGCCGCATTGTCTATGTAGACCTCGATCTAAACGACATTGCAGCAGGCACAAAGGTCGTATATCGGGTGAAAACCCCTCCCGGCGACTATGCTCCTGCTGCCCTTGGTAATCCGCAGGAAGCACCCGCAGACGAACTCATTGAAGTGGCCAGCGCCGCACTGGCATCTGCCACCATCAAGGTTGGTGTGGTTTCGGTCGAAACCGCTAGCAATCCGGAGGCACATGCTGGATACCAGGTCAAAGGCAAGCTCATCTCGACGCAGAATGAGAAAACTGACGGCTATCAGATCGTATTGATGGCGGCCATGAATAACTTGTCGAATGACTCACCAGACTTTTTTCCGGTGGCCTATGCGACTACCGAAACCAACGGCTATTTCCTCACGGGCTTTTTGATCTTCAACGCCCCCGCGGATATCGGCAGATTGGTAGCAGCCAAGTCTGTCGTGAGCAAAGGCAGCAAGGTTTGGGAGCAGCCGATACAACTGCATACGGTAAAAGCTGACGGCATTGAAATACCGGATAAAAAGTTCATCCCCCGAAGGCTCATCATCGTTATCAACGAAGACCTGAGCGACGCGAGTACGGAAAGCGAGAACGGCTGCGGCGATCTGAATTTTCATGAAAAAAAGACGCTTGAAGAGTACAGCTACTACACAGTGGTGCGGACGACCGAGCCGGCCATCATTGTCGACACCCTCGAAGCGGAAGATGAAGTTGACCTCGATGATATTTACGGAACGCGCACCGGAGTGCAGGTGCCATTTTCTGTGTTCAAGAAATACCACGTCGCGTTGAACACACAGATCAAAACCATGGCTGCGCCGCAAATCTCGAATGCAGGCGCTTCGATCGACGGCGCGACAAACGCCGGTACCGGCGCGATTGCCCGAGCGCTGAATCCCGCTTTTGGAAATGTTTTCAATAAAGATCTTCTGGACAAGATCACCGTCGATGCCAAGGTGGCCATCCAGCTAAAAGGCAAGAAGAAAAGGCAATTCAAAGGCCGTTCCTACCTTACCCCCCTGAACCAGATCGACTGGGACGACGAGCCTACTATTTATCAGGCCGCCAGCGTGGCACACGGGCACTTGCTGCATTTCAAGCAGGAGTGGCGGCCGGATGGTTATTCGATCGGCGATCTGCTGTATTCGCTTCCGCTGGCGCCAGGCCAGAAAAAACAGATCGCGGTCCTGGACTGGGAGCGCCGCGAGAGCGCCGCCAATTCGCAGTCACTCGATTACGAAGAAAGCCTCAACAACACGCTCATACGCGACCGCGACATCAGCGAGGTCATCAATGCAACGCTCAATGAAAACATAAGGGCTTCTTCCAAAGCGACCACAGGCGGATGGGGTTTCGGTATGGGCGGCGCCGTGATGGGCGTGTTTAATGGCGGCACATTCGGCGCCTTGCACGGCATTAGTGGCGGTAAAAGTTCATCCGGTTCGACGGCGAGTCAAAACTCGCATCGCGACAGCACCGCTAGCAGCTTGCAGAGTATCAGCGACCGTACGACACAGGCTGCCAGCGCGGTCAGGTCCCAACGCGCCACCGTGATCCAGACGGTAAGCCAGGGCGAAAGGGTACAGGCGACAGCTGAATCGGTAGCCAACTACAACCATTGCCACGCGGTCACGATCCAGTATTTCGAAGTGCTGCGTCACTTCAGCGTCCACACACGCCTGGCCGGCGTTCAGGAATGTCTGTTCATTCCGTTGCACATTACTTCGTTCGACCTCGAAAAAAGCCTGCGCTGGAGGAACTCGCTCGAAAACTGCCTGACCCGGCCCCATCTTTCGAAAGGCTTCGATGCCATCCTGCGGATATTGAAAGAAAAAGAGAACGCAGAGGATTACTACACGAGCATCGGGTTTCCCAAGATGCATTTCGCCGAGCAGCCCATGAAAGCCATTTCCGGCGCCTTGTTCATGGAATTTACTTTCTTCAATACGCAGGAGGGCAAGGTTAGCGACGATCTCGTGAAACTGTTACGGGTGTTCGGTCTCTCGATCGACCCTGCGCAATACAACGACCGCCCCATCAGCAATAGCGAACTTGCCGATATGGTCGGGCCGCGGGCCATCGAGTTCCTGCTCAACTCGATTGTGGTCGAGACGGATAAAGGCAGCGATCTCCGGCTCGACCTTACGCTCCTTAACCGCTTCCGGCAGAACGCATTACTCCAGGTTTCGCTGCGGCAAAGTGCCAACACCCCGACCACGATTCGCCGCGATCTCGTGAATGGAATAAATATCCGCCTGGACAATTCGAAGCTGAGTACAGAAAACAGGGATGCCCTTGTGCAGTTCGGCAACAAGTTCATGAAGATCACCATTCGCCGCGGCAACCTGCGATACAGATCCGACAGCATGTCCCAGTGGCTTTTTTCAGGCAACATAAATAACGATCTTTTTGCCGACGGCGACAGCGTGTACATCGATACCCCGCTCAACGGCGAGGAACTGCGAAATCCGCGTGGCGAAGACGTCGATGCAGCAAATAAACTGTTGCAGCACCTGAATGAGAACCTGGAGTTCTACCACAAATGCATCTGGTTCCACATGACGTCGGAGCGCCGGTATATGCTGCTCGACGGCATCATTGCGCCCGGCAAAGCCAACGGTCGCAGCGTGGCGTCTGTCGTGGAGAATAGGCTGATCGGCATTGCCGGAAACTCGCTGATCATGCCAGTCGCGCCTGGCAACCAGCTCGACCCGACCATCGATAAGGATTTCCGCCTCTTCGAGCAGTATTACAGCGAAGAGAATGACCCGCGAAGAATCAGTCTCCCCACCAAAGGGGTGTATGCCGAATCCGTAATGGGTAAATGTAATGCCTGCGAAGAGAAGGAGGAGAGCAGGTTCTGGCGCTGGGAAGAGTCACCGATCCCAGACAGTCCCAACACGCAGATCCTGCCGCTCAACACCGACACTCGCCGCGCCGACCCCGGCAATCTGCAACCGAAGGATTTCCCGAACCCCGTCGTCAACATTCAGAACGCCCCGAACATGCCCGATCCCGCGGGTCTGCAAAAGATGCTGGACCTTATCGGCAACAGCGAGGCCTTCCGCGATGCGACCGGCCTGAACCAGAACCAGTTGAATGCGCTCGCGACTTATCAGAAAACACTCGACACCGCGCAAGCCTTCGGCAAAGAAGCCGCGGAACTCGCGAAGACAGCAGCGACCATCCAACTAGCCAGAGAAGCCCAGAAGAGCGGCTCCCTCTCGAACGACGACACCAAAGCCATCGTCAAGAAGAATCTCGATCCCGACCCCGACAAGGTTCGCGAAGAAACAGCCAAGGACGTCGAAGTCATCGAGCAGGCCAAGCAGAAGGAACAGGTAGACGAAACCCAGTCGACCGAAATGACCGAGGACGTCATTCGGAAACGGCAGGGCACCCCCAAGCCCAAGCCCGCTCCCGCGCCCCGAAAAGGCAAGAAGAAGTATTACCTCACGCTCATCATGAAGGACTTCGAAGAGCGCCCCCTCGAAGGCACCTGGGTGCTCAACTTCGGCTCGCTCATGGACGAAACCTTCGAATCCACGGGATCCGGCGTAGTGAAGTTCGAAGTCGAGGTCGACACCTCCCGCGACAACATCTTCGACATCAAGGGCAACCCCTTCCTGACCGGCGTTTCGTTCCCGCCCGGACAGGAGTTCTACTACCACTTCATCGTCCTCTCGCCGACCCTCGGGAGCAATCCAAACGTGACGTTCGAGATCATCCAGCGCCGTCATCAGACGACAGTGCAGGACTCCGACACCACCAGCGAAAGCGACGTGAAGCTCCACGCCGTGACCACGGAGTTCGGCTCCACTATCGAGAGTAGCGGCGAGAGCGGTTTAATCGCCGGCCTCTTCGCCAAGGTCGCCGTCAAAGCCAGCATCACCGGAAAACGCGCGACCACGGACTCCGAATCGACCACCAGCGGCTCAAGTTCGACCAACAGCTTCACCTACACCGTGATGGTCCCCACGCGCCGCCTGGCGGTGCGTCAGAAGGGCCAGGCGTCCAGCGACATCAACGTCAACGAGTAAACGGAAGACCTCGACGGCGTCAAATTTTTTTAACCCCGGTGAAGAGCCCGGACGCGATGGGTGGAGCAGGTCATGCCCAACGGGTTCGTTGCGGACTCTTTGACTGACTGCGCGACTTGTCTGGTTGTCGGCCTTATGTGAAGCTTCACATAAGGCCAAGGAACGGACCATCGCTGCGCCCGACATCAAGGTCGATGCTGACCAATTAGACTTTTGGCTAAACGCGATACGCCTCCCTTAGTACCCGTGCCGCCGTCACCATGTTTTCTAGCGCCGCTTCGGTTTCGGCCCAGCCGCGCGTTTTCAGGCCGCAGTCGGGGTTGACCCATATCTGATCGGGTGCAATGACCTGCGCGGCTTTTTCCAGCAGGCGCGTCATGTCTTCCGCCGACGGCACGCGCGGACTGTGGATGTCGTAGACGCCGGGGCCGATTTCGTTGGGGTAGTTGAAATCGCCGAAGCCGCGCAGCAGTTCCATGTCCGAGCGGCTGGTTTCGATGGTGATGACGTCGGCGTCCATCGCCGCGATGGCGGGCAGGATGTCGTTGAATTCCGAGTAGCACATGTGGGTGTGGATCTGCGTGGCGTCGGCGACGCCGGATGCACTGATGCGGAACGCGCGGCTGGCCCAGTCGAGATAGGCCGGCCAGTCGGCTTTTCTCAGCGGCAGGCCTTCGCGATAGGCCGGCTCGTCGATCTGGATGATGCCGATGCCGGCGGCTTCGAGGTCGATCACTTCGTCGCGGATCGCCAGCGCGATCTGCAGCGCGGTGGTCGCACGCGGCTGGTCGTCGCGCACGAAGGACCATTGCAGCATGGTCACCGGGCCGGTCAGCATGCCCTTCATCGGCTTGTCGGTCAGCGACTGCGCGTAGGCGGTCCAGCCCACGGTCATCGGTTGCGGGCGCGAGACGTCGCCGTAAATGATCGGCGGCTTGACGCAGCGGCTGCCGTAGGACTGCACCCAGCCGTTCTGCGAAAACGCATAGCCGTTCAATTGCTCGCCGAAGTATTCGACCATGTCGTTGCGCTCGGCTTCGCCATGCACCAGCACGTCGATCCCCAGCGTTTCCTGTTTTTCGACGGCGGTGCCGATCTCGCGCTGCATCGCGGCGGCGTAGTCGGCCTCGCCGAGTTCGCCTTTCTTGAAGCGTGCGCGGGCGCTGCGGATCTCCGCCGTCTGCGGGAACGAGCCGATGGTGGTGGTGGGGAAAGCCGGCAGCTTGAAACGCGCGCGCTGCG
>JADMKH010000256.1 GCA_018780025.1 Thiobacillus sp. | reverse complement strand
GCCATTCAGGCAGCTTCCGCCGGTGAAGCCGGACGCGGCTTCTCGGTGGTTGCGGAAGAGGTGCAGCGGCTGGCAGAACGCTCGGCCGATGCGACCAAGCAGATTGCGGCCATTGTGAAAACGATTCAATCCGATACGCACGATACGGTGGCGGCGATGGAAGTGTCGACCCAGGGTGTGGTCGAAGGCGCCAAGCTGTCCGACATGGCGGGTCAAACACTGGCCGAAATTGGCGTCGTGTCGAAGACACTGGCCGGACTGATTGCCGACATTTCTTCAGCCACGCAAAGCCAAGCTGAGTCGACTGCCAAGGTGGCTGAAACCATGCAGGACATCAAATCCATTTCGGCGCAGACCAGCAGCGGAACACAGCAAACGGCTGAGTCGATCGGGGGCATGAAACAGCTGGCTCAAGACCTCAAGAACTCGGTGTCGGGCTTCAAACTTGCCTGAACGGACTGACAACAACTTGAACGAGCGGCCGATCAAGGCCACCGCCATCAACTTCGGGAATCACACACCATGAGCGCCATCCTCGATTACGATACCGGCCCCTTGAACTGGGTGCGCGGTGACATCGACGCCGCCCTGCAAGCCGCCTTGGGGCGTGTGCAGGCCTACAGTGTCGATGCCGACCTGACCAATGCACTGCGACTGGCGGGTGACGATGCGCATCAGGTGACGGGCGCATTGCGCATGGTTGGACTGGAGGGCGCCGCCACCCTGGCGGGTGCGCTGGAGTCCTGTCTGCTTGATATTAATGAAAACCGCTTGAATGCGGGCGACGATTTGCTACGCGCGCTACGCAATGCCATGGAAGGCTTGCAGCGCTGGGTAAAAGATCTGGCAGACGGACGCGGTAGCGGTGAACTGGCGCTCTTCCCACTCTACAAAAGGCTGCGCGAATTGCAGGGCGCCGAACGGGTGTTCGAAGGTGAACTGTTTTTCCCGGATTTACGGTCGGGTGTACAGGCCAGGGCAGCCAACGATGGCATGTCACAGGAGGCGTTGGCTGCTGCAGTCAAAATTGCGCGTGCGCAATTTCAGCGAGGTCTGCTGGCCTTTTTGCGGAATGTTGACGCTGAGCAAGGACTCCAGCGCATGCGAGACGCGTTGGCCACCATCGAAAGCATCGCGCCTTCGCAAGCGTCGCAAACTTTTTGGTGGGCATGCGTAGGATTCGTCGATAGCCTGATGGCTCACGGTGTGGAAGCCGATTTTCATGTGAAGCAGTTGCTGGCGCGTGTGGATTTGCAAATGCGCCGCTTGATGGAAGGTTCCCCCCAGGTTGCTGAGCGCCTGATGCGCGATGCCTTGTTCTTTATTGCAAAAAGCGAAGCGCTGGATGGACGTGCCGCGGAAATCCGTTCCAGGTTTGGTCTTGATCGCTATTTACCTGGCCGCGGCATGCTGGACCCGGAAGCCTTGGCGCGCATGCGCCCGGTATTGGATGCCCTGCAAGCGGGCCTGAAAGCTGCGCGTGACAATTGGCATGGGTTCGTGGAAGGCCATGCCGAACAGCTGGAGCAATTCACAACGCAGTTGATGCGCATGCAGCCACAGGCAAGCAGCCTGGAGAACAGCGGCCTGTCGGCCCTGTTGGATGAATTGGGTGCGGCGGCGGTAGCTGCGGCTGGAAGCGAGGGCGAAGCACGCGAACAAATGAACCTGGAAGTGGCTTCCACGTTATTGTTCATGCAAAACGCCGTCAATCAGGAAGATATTCTTCACGCGGATTTTGCCGCGCGTGCGGGAAGGCAGCAGACACGTTTGCGTGCCCTGATCGAAGGCCGCGAGATGCCGATCAGCGTTGAAAACGAGGCAAGCCAGCGCGAATCCGAGCGCGATATGCTGGTGCAAATGGCTCAGGAAGTGGGTCAGAATCTGCGTCAGATTGAGGAAGCGCTGGATGCCTTTTTCCGTGACTGCGATGACCGCGAAGCACTGGCTAATCTGCCGGCCTTGTCGCAGCAGGCGCAAGGCGCACTCACCATGCTTGAGTTGCCCGATGCTGCCAGTCTGCTGGCTGCCGCCACAGCTGTGGCGTATCCGTTTGCCAAAGAAGGTGAGCCAGATGATGCGACTCAGCAGAAGTTGGCCGACGCCTTTTCCAGCCTGGGTTTATTTATTGAATCCTATTGTGCCGGGCGTGCGGATGCCGCCCGGATACTGCGGCCGGTTTTGATCGACTTTGGCATCATCGATGCCGATAGCCCTGACGGCAATGCTTTGGGTGAAACGATAGAGTCGGGTTTGCCCGCTCGTAAGGAAGGGGTGCAGGCGACCTATCTCAATTGGCGAGCGCAGCCGGACGAAGGCTCAAAAAAAAAATATCTTGATACGCTGACTGAGCTCAGCCGTGATGCTGAGCTGATCGATGACAGCATACTGAAGCAAAAAACACGTGCTGTACTGGATGCCAGTCGGGATGCAGCGGAGGCAACGCGTGAACTGGATGCCGCGGTCACCGCCCTGACCGGGCTGGCCGTCCCCGACCGGGCTGAAGTTGAAGCCCGGGCGATGCAGGAAACGACTGACACCTGGTCGACAGAGCCGGTTGAAGCGGCGCTGGAATTTGTCGAGCACATTGATGACACGCCCCACGTTGAAATCAACGTGGCTGAAGTCGATGTGGATGTTGAGGAACTGCAAATCAGCACGCTTGAAATGGATCAGGCGGAAGCCATTCTGGCGACAGTGCAATCCCTTCCCGCGACTGAAGAAGCAACCGCACCCGTCGACGCGGAATGGGTGAGAACGACAATTCCAGAGGGCGTTGAGCAGGAGCTCCTGGAGATTTTTCTGGAAGAGGCCAACGAAGTGCTGGCCGCCATCGGTGATGCCGGTGTGTACTGTCAGAGTAATCCGGACGACCCCGAATCATTGACTGTCATTCGCCGCGGATTTCATACCCTGAAGGGTAGCGGTCGCATGGTCGGTTTGATCGAGCTGGGCGATGTGGCCTGGCGCCTTGAACAACTGATGAACAGTTGGCTGGGTGAAAAGAAGCCCGCCAATAGCGCCCTGCTGGATGTCATTGGTCATGCGCGTGGTCTGTTTCAGGATTGGGTCGATGCGCTGCAGGCGGACCAGTCAGTGGCATTGCCCGTTCCCGCATTACTCGCCGCTGTTGAACGCGTTGACCATGGACAAGCACCCGATTTCATCCCCGGGCAGGTAAGCGCTCAAGCCGCCCCCAGCCTGGCGGACGAGCCTGTTGTCGAGCTTGCTCCGTTGAATGAATCATCCGGCTTGGCGCCCGACTTTGAAACCGGGTCTGAGCCGGTGCCCGCAGTAACCCCCGAGCTGGATTCAGTCGGCGCGTTTTCCCTCAGCCAGCAAGATGCGCTTTCCGGGTTTGAGCAAAATGCTGATCCGGATAACGAAATCAGCTTTAACGAACCGACAGTTGAAGCGCTGGCAGCGTTTGAAATCGTAGACATTGATGACATCGTGGATGTGGATCCCGGGCTGGATGTCGGCGCACTGGTTGAATATGCAGTAGCGCCCGAGGCACCTGAGGAGCCGGCTTTGCCTGATGAGGTTTGCATTGGGTCGGTGTGTTTGTCCAGCAATCTGTATGAAATTTTCATAGTCGAGGCGCATCAGCGTCTGGCGGTATTGCAGGAAGAGTCCGAGCGTCTCGCCGAAGCGGTCAACAGTACGGTCAGCGAGCACGCACGCCGGGCCATCCACACGCTGGGCGGCATTGCGGGTACGGCAGGCATCACGAATCTGGCCGATTTATCGCATGCATTCGAGCAGTACTGGAATCGATTCGTGCATGCTCCGATGCCTGCCGCGCACTTGCCGCTGGTCAATGACACCGTGGCGCGCCTGCATGAAATGATTGCGACCATTGAGACGGGTCAGCTACCCGAATCAGCGAGTGATTTGATCGCAACATTGGGTGAACTGGAAGACGAACAAACCACGCCGGCTGCAGAACCCGTTGCAGAAGCGTTCGAGCCGGAAGCAATTCAGGATGCCGACGAGCCTGCGCTTGCCGGGTCAGTCAGCCCGGCCGTTTCGGCGGAACACAGCCCTGCTGAAGCGGAGCGCGACGTGTTTGACGTCAGCGCACTGGTGTCCGAGATCAAAGCGGCTACGCCAGCGCCGGTATTTGAGCGACGCGATGTGGCGGATGAAATTGACGAGCAGTTGCTGCCTATCTTTATCGAGGAAGCTGAAACACTGGTGCCGGATGCCAGCGCGCAACTGCGCGCCTGGAAAGTTGCACCGGGCGATATCCCGGCGCGTGATGCGCTGCAGCGCAGCCTTCACACCATCAAAGGCAGTGCCCGCATGGTGGGCGCGATGCGCCTGGGCGAACTGACCCATGTGATGGAATCGCGAGTGATCGCCGTGATCGAAGGTCATCTGTCGGCAAGCCCGGACGTTTTCGATACGCTTGAAGCGCAGCTCGACCGTTTGGCCGATACGGTTGATCGTTTGAAACAGGGTGACTTCACGCCGCTGGCGGAAGACGTGCCAATGCCGGTCGCGTCGCCCATTGAGCCGACCCTTTCCTTGTTTGAAGAGGCGGAATTGCTGCGGACGCCGATTGCAAGGCAGCTTGAAGCGCCGTCGCAAGTGGCGACGCGCGACAACGCGGCGCTGACCCTGCGGGTGCGCGCCGACTGGGTTGACCGGATGGTTAACCAGGCGGGCGAAGTGGCGATTTCGCGTTCGCGGATTGAAAGCGAAGTGTTCGCTTTCAAACGTCACGTCAATGAATTGTCCGAGGCGCTGTTGCGCTTGCGCGGCCATATTCGTGAAGTTGAGATCCAGGCCGAGTCGCAGATGCAGGCAACCTTCCAGACACAGGGCGTGGCTGAACAGTTTGATCCGCTGGAATTCGACCGTTTTACCCGCTTCCAGGAAGTCACCCGGTTCCTTGCAGAGAGCGTGAACGATATTTCCACAGTGCAGCATATTCTGCTGGCCCGCCTGGGCGAGACCGATGCAGCGCTGATCCAGCAATCGCGCCTTAACCGCGAACTGCAACAGAACCTGTTGCGGGTACGGATGGTGCCGCTGAACTCGGTCTCCGATCGTTTGTACCGCACCGTGCGGCAAACTGCGCGCGATGTGAACAAGCGGGCTCAGCTCGATATTCAGGGCGGCGATCTGGAAATCGACCGCTCGGTACTGGAAAAGGTCACCGCGCCGCTGGAGCACTTGCTGCGTAACGCGCTGGCACACGGGGTTGAAACCCCCGAAGCACGCCGTGCAGCGGGTAAAACCGAATTCGGTGAAATCGTGCTGTCCGCGCGCCAGTCCGGCAACGAAATGTTGTTGACGGTGAAAGATGACGGCGCGGGTCTCAACTACACCCGCATCCGTGAAAAAGCGGAGGCCGCCGGATTGCTGCAGCTCGGTGTCGAGCCAACCGAGACGTTGCTGGCACAGATGATTTTCGCCGCGGGTTTCACAACGGCCGAAACCGTGAGCCAGGTTTCCGGTCGCGGTGTGGGTATGGATGTGGTTAAAAGTGAAATCGCTGCATTGGGTGGGCGCATCGATATTGCCTCGACCGCCGGCGCTGGAACCGCTTTCAACATCTATTTGCCGCTGACGCTCGCAATGACGCAGGCTGTCATGATTCAGGCGGCCAAGCACGATTACGCCCTGCCAACACCCTTGGTGCAGCAGGTGCTTGAACTCAAGCCGGCTGAGCTGGAACAGGCCATGATCGACGGCGTGGTGGCGTGGCGGGGTACTGACTATCCGTTCTCGTATTTACCGCATTTGCTGGGCGACACTGAGGCTGTGCATGAAGTCCTGCGCTACAACCCGGTAATCCTGCTGCAAAGCGGTGCCAGCCAGGCTGCTGTACTGGTCGACTCGATCGAGGGAACGCGCGAAATTGTGGTCAAGAACATTGGCCCGCAAATGGCGCGTATTACCGGCGTGGTAGGCGCAACCGTTCGCGGCGATGGACGCGTGATTCTGATCATGAATCCGGTGCCCCTGGCGTTGCGTTGGGCCAACCTGCCGCGTACTGCCCTGGAACGCAACGCGCCGGCGGAAGCCGTTGAAGTCAGCCTGGCCTTGCAGCCACCGATGATACTGGTGGTGGACGACTCGCTCACTGTGCGTAAAATCACGACCCGTCTGTTGACGCGGGAAGGCTTCCGTGTCGACAGCGCGAAGGATGGTGTTGACGCGCTGGAGAAAATGCATGATCTGGTCCCGGATGTGGTGCTGCTCGACGTCGAAATGCCACGCATGGATGGCTTCGAACTGGCGCGTGTGATGCGCAGTGATGCGCGTCTGAAGTCGGTTCCGATCATCATGATCACCTCGCGTACGGCGGATAAACACCGTAATCACGCGCTGGAAATCGGCGTCAACGTCTATCTGGGCAAACCGTATCAGGAGCAGCAGTTGCTCGACAGTATTGCCGGACAACTCGAGCAGAGTGAGGTCGTTCAGGCGTAATTGCTACAGCAGTTGAAAAAACGGGCGGAGAATCGCCCGTTTTTTTCGCCTAGCGTTTCAATCGGGCTAAATCGTTGCCTGCGAGGCAGTTGAGGTTTGCATCCCCCTTGACCACATCACGGTGAAACGTGGTCATCAGTTGCTGCGCCACATGCATCCAGTGGGCTTCTGCTGCAGCCACCACTTTGGTCAGCTTTGCCGTGTCATGGTTAGCCAGCCATGCTTCATAAGCCTGTGTCAGTGCCGGAAAAAGGGCACGTCGCAAGCCGGAAAAATTGGCCAGATAAAAATGCAATGAACCCAAGGCCTCGCGTTCGAGGAGCGTTGGCAACGTCACCATACAGTCGGCCAGGTGGTCACGCACCGCGCGTGCCAGTAGCTCGGCATGTTTGGAACCGAGCTGGACCAGCATCGTGTTCCAGTCCTCGCCCAGCAGCCGTTCCACGCGGGCTTCGCCAATTTCGTGAAGGATCATCGCTTCACTTTCGGCCGCTTCCATGCGGTCGAGTCCGCGTTCAACGCCATGCTCGAAATCGTAATAGGTAAACGCACGCCCCAGTGCGGTGTCTTTTTCCTGCCATTGCCACTCTTCGTACTTGTTCCACAGCAGGCGTCGGACTGCGTCCATACGCAGGAAGATGGCACCATCCCGCATCGCGGCGGGGGGTGCAATCAGGTCGCGTGCATATTCGCAGCCCGCCACCAGAATCTGCATGCCTTCCCGCGTTTCAGAACGCTTGAGTTCGGCCAGTACAAAGTGGGGTTTGCGGAAACGCCCCAGCCCGCTGCTGTAAACCAGGCCCAGCGGCATCAAGGCGCGGTTGACGTCATTGGCCTCGAATGGGTCGATGTCGGCAACACTGAGAGGCAGCGGTGAAAACGCTTCCTCTTCAACGGTATCCCACAGACTTTCGCGTGCATTCAACCAATCGCCCAGTTCATCCTTGGGCAAGCGCGCGCCGTAAGGAATTTCCATTTCCCAGCGGTAGTACTCGCGCATTTCCAGCAGAAAGGTGCACATCG
>JADMKH010000318.1 GCA_018780025.1 Thiobacillus sp. | reverse complement strand
GGCCAGCGGGCTGGCGGGGCCGGCGCCCTGGATCGCGGGAATCGGCGTGATGCCGTTGACGTTCAGCGTTACCGTGCAGGCGGCAGTCTGCGCCTCATTGTTGCCGAACGTGATCTCCACCGGATAGCTGCCTGCGGCCAGGCCCGACACCTCAAGCGGAACGCTGGCGGTCTCGCCGTCCTGCGTCGCCGCGTTGAACGCACCGAGCGCAATTCCGGCCTGCGCACCCGCGCTGATCGCCGCGCTGTTGACCACGCTGTCCGCATCGCTCGCGGCGAGGGGAAAGCTGCCTGCCGCACCGGCCATCAGCGACACGCTCGCCGGGCAAACCGCCTGGATAGGCTGGTTGACCACCCCGCCCGCCGGGCTGCCGGTCACGCTGATGTTGTCGATCCCCACCCACTCGTCGTTGCCGACCGCATTGCTGGTGATGACGCGCAATTGCAGCAGCGGCTGGTTGTCGGCCGCGGCGGGAAGCGTCACGCTGATCGGCGTGGTCTGCGTGGCCAGACTGGGGCCGCTGGTCGCATCGGCGACAAACGCGGCGGGCACATTGGTAAAATCGCCGCTGTTGCCGATACGGAATTGCAGCGCCACCGGCTGCACCGCATTATCGGTCGAGCCATCCAGGTCGCGCAGCAGATAGCCGACCTGGATCGACTGCCAGCCGGTGGTGTCGAAATGCAGCAGGATGAAGGGCGCATCCGCCGTGCCGGATCCGTTCAACGCAATCGTCGGGTCGGCCAGCTCAAATTCGGCAACGCCGCCGTTGGTGATGCCGGGGTTGGTCTGATTGGCGATGACATCGATAACGCCGCTACCGAAGGCCAGCAGCGTCTGCGGGTTGGTGCCGGTGGCACCGGTGAGTCCGTCACCGAGATAACCGACAATACCGGGCACCCCGCTCCAGTCGTCATTCGCCGTAATCAGGCTGGTATTCGACCAGTCCTGCGCAAACGGCAGCGGCTGCGGGTTGGCGTCAGCCAGAACGGAAGCGGACAAAAACAACGTGCCCAGCGCAGCGGCAAGCGGAACAAGTTTGAAGCGATGCATGGCAATAACCCCCGGATGCGAAAATGAAACCAGGCTCTTTCACCGTTATGTCTTGGCCGCATGGATGCCATAGCCGTAGGTCGGGAACACTTTCCCGACACCCCCGCCCGTTGCGTTGGGAAAGTGTTCCCAACCTACGGATAGCGCGTGCCTCCAGGGCGTTTGCCAAGAACAACAGATAACGGTGAAAGAGCCTAAAACCAAGTGATCCCCGGCAAAGCCGGGGGTTTATCGGGTGAGCCGCCTGAAGGCGACGGAACCACACCCCTTTCCCTCTCAATGGGGAGGGAAACCGGGATGCCGCGCACGCGTGCCCACTCAACGCGCAAACAAATTCGCTTTCACGATCCGCGGTTCCACACGGAACACATTGGAATCGCGCGGATTGACGAACACCTCGACCCAGTGAACGTTCTGGGCGCCGAAGTTTTCCACCCGCGTGACGTTTTCCAGCATCCGGTTGCCCGACGGCTTGACCGGCCCGGCGAGCGGCTTGTCGACGCGGAAATAGTGGCTGTCTCCATGCGCCAGCAACACCGGCTTGCCAAAAGAGACGGCATGCTGCGTGATGCGAGCGAGCACCTTGTTGAATCCCTGCCGTTGTTGGTTAGCGGCCGGTAAATCAAAGTTGGGGTTGGCCTGCATCGCGATCATCACGCCGGCGGCATTGCGCGCGGCAGCCTGCGCAAACACCTCGTCGATCCACGCCAGCGCGGCTGTTTCACGGGCCTGGACTTCGGCCAGACGGTCGGGGCGCGGCGCATCGTAGCTGTCGGCCGGGTCGATCTGGTTCCACGGGTCGAGGCCATTGTTGCTGCCGACCACATGCACCGTCGCCATCACGGTGCCATGGAATTCCCACAGCATGTTTTCAACATAGGTTTCAAAACCCGCCATCGCTGCCTGGGTGCGCACCGGGAAAGCGTTCTGGCCGCTCGTCATGCCGGGAACCGGATAATAGATTTCGCGGAATCTGGCCAGGCGTTCGGTCGGCAGATAATTGCCGTTGTTGGTGCGGTGGCAGTCCGTCCAGTCATTGTCGCCGGGCGTCACGATCACGCCGTCCTGGAGCATCTGAAACTGGTTGAAACGTTTTTGCAGCAATGCGTCGTCGCAACGCTCGCTGCCCGCCTTGACGTCGCCGGTATGAACGACAAAACGCACATGCGGCGCCGCGTTGATACTCGCGATCACATGATCGAATTTCGCCTCGACCGCGCTTCCGTAGGGCACATCGCCAATCAATGCAAACGAAGCCGAACCATGCCGAAAGTCGTCCGCGCCGGCATGCGTGCCCAGCGTCAGCAACAAGGCGGCTGCCAGCATGCCGATGGATTTTTTCATCATTGAATCGCTCCAGAGTGGGTAAAAACAGGTTTTCTGAAGACTGCCAGTGCCGTGTTACCGGAGTGTGTCCCGCCCAATGCGCCTGTGAAATCCACCCCTGATTCCAATCCGGAACCGCCACCCATTCCAATTGGAATCCGCTACTTGGGCGGGTTGGGTTCCGAGTCTTGTGCGTGTGACAGCTTGACCGTCACGCAGCGCTGTCAGGCTGCCGCCTCAAAGCGCTGATGCCGGATGCGGGATGCCGCAAGCTCGCGTTCATCTTCAATCGACGCTACGCAGTCAGCCGCAGGATGAAGGTGGGCAAGTCGTTCGTGGCGGACACCCTTCGCGAACATCGCTACGAGATCGAAATAGAACGCCGCCGGATCAAACACCGCGTGCCGCCAGCCATGCCCCGCAATCTTGTATGGGGTCTGGATATGACGGGCAAGACGGATAGTCAAGGCAGGCTGCACATGGTTCTGGGTTTGCTCGATCATGGTAGCCGTGGTTTGCTGACGCTGGCGGCCTTGCCGGACAAATGCTCGTGGACGTTGCTCGGACACCTGTTTCTGGCGATTGGAAAGTACGGCAAACCGCGCGCGGTGCGAACGGATAACGAAGCGTGCTTCGCCAGCCGGGTGTTTCGCTTCGTGCTCGCGCTGGCCGGGATTCGACAGCAGCGCAGCGATCCGGGCTGTCCGTGGCAGAACGGGCGGATCGAGCGTTTGTTCGGGACGCTGAAGCGGAAACTCGATCAATGGGAAATTGCGGGGGTCGAGGCGCTGAACGATTCGCTGGCCGAGTTTCGCTTCTTCTATAACCACGTGCGGCCGCATCAGCATTTGCAAGGCTGGACACCTGCCGAGGTCTGGTCGCGGATCGATCCATATGCCAGGCCGGTCAGGCAAGAATATTGGTTCGAGGCGTGGGATGGATTGTTGCAGGGCTACTATTTGCGACGGTGAAGCGGCGCGCAGCGGGTGCAACGAAACATGAGGACGGATAAAAAACGACTGTCCGGGGTGGCGCCTGGCCAAACGCTGGGCAGGTGAGGAAAACAGCCTGGAAATGAAAGTGGGTTGACGGAAATGCGAAAGGATGAAGTGGATACGATGAAGCGGTGCTGACAAGAAAATTACCGGGCGGTTAAATGGGAAGAAAATCCGCTGCGCTGGAAGCCGGAAAGATGCGATGGACACTTGGACGGGACACCGCCTCAAGATCGATGCGGTCGGCCTGGAAGCCATTGTGGTGGACGAGTTGCACGCGTTTATTGGCAATGAACGTGGGCGGCAGTTGCAATCGCTGTTGTATCGGCTGGAGGTCATCATTGGGCGGCGGGTGCGGCGTGTTGGTTTGTCGGCCACCTTGGGGGACATGGGTTTGGCGGCTGAGTTTTTGCGGCCTGGTTTGGGAAGCAAGGTGGCGGTCATCGTCAGTTCGGCGGAGACGCAGCCCCCGGCTATCGAGTTCAAGGCGGTGCTGGTGCAGCCTGTCACAGAAGTTTCCGTGAACGCCGCACACAAGGCCATTGCCGCCGAGTTGTTTGATCGCCTGCGCGATGCCAACTATTTGATCTTTCCCAACACCACCGGTCTGGTTGAGGAATACGCCGATAGCTTGCGGTTGCTGAGCGATGCCGCCCGGGTGCCGCTGAGCTTCTTTCCGCATCATGGACGCCTGGGCAAGTCGGAACGGGAAAACACCGAGGCCGAGCTGAAACGCGGTGACAGGCCGATCAGCGCGATCTGCACCACGACGCTGGAAATGGGTATCGACATTGGCGCAATCCGCGGCGTGGTGCAGATTGGCGCGCCGGACACGGTGGCAAGTCTGTGCCAGCGCATTGGCCGCGCCGGACGACGCGGCGGAGAAGCGGCGCGCTTGTGGCAATACTGCGTGGCGGAAGAACCAAGTGCCGACACGGGCTGCACGGCGGGTCTGCATTCCGGTCTGGTGCAGGCGCTGGCCATCATTCAACTATATCTGGCCAAGTGGTACGAGCCGCCGCACGCTGGCGCGCTGCATTACTCCACGCTGGTACAGCAGATTCTGGCGCTGATCGGGGAACGGAACGGCGTCAGCGCCGCCGATGCCTACCGCGCGCTGTGTCTGAACGGCCCGTTCGGCAATGTGAGCGAGGCCGATTTTATTGAGCTGCTGCGCGCCTTGGCGGAGCACGGCCTGATTATGCAAGACGCCTGCAAACTCTTGTTGCATGGGCCGCTGGGCGAGAAGCGCGTCAACCACTTCACCTTTTTCGCGGCATTTCCCGACACCCAGGAATACCGCCTGCTGCATGCGGGCAAGGAACTCGGCACGCTGCCGCTGAAGCTCAGTCATCAGGCGGGCATGGTGGCGATCTTTGCCGGACGTCGTTGGCAAATGATTGAGATTGACCACGACAAGCGGCGGGTGGAACTGGTACCGGCAGCAGTCGGACAACGGCCGCGCACGCGCGGCGAGGGCAACCCGGTGCATGACAGGGTGCGCGCGGAAATGCGCGCGGTGTTGGCGGGTCTGGATGAGCCGGCCTGGCTGACGGCTCGCGTGATGTGTTGCGCGCAGCGCGCCGGCAATACCGCGACTTGAAGCTCGCGGACTGCATGCAGGTGGCGAACGGCAAGTGCGTCTATCTGTTTCTCTGGCGCGGCGATGCTGTTCAGAATGGGCTGGTGACCCTGCTTCAGCACCATGGTCTGGAAGCGGAAAACTGGGGTATCTGCGTTGTCGTCAAGAAAACCAACCCGCTGCAACTCACCGCCGTTCTTCAGGCCATTGCCGCGTCGCCATGTCCAAGGCCGGATCAAGTATTGAACCGCAAGACCATCGGCAACCCGGAGAAATGGGACTGGGCGTTGCCGGATCGTTTGCTCTACGCCAGTTTCGCCAGCAGCCGGCTGGATCTGGCGGGGGCGCATGCGTACTGCACGGGGTGGGAGAAGGGCGGCGGTGCGGCACCTGAGCCTGCATTCTGAAGTTATACGGCATTTGCCACGCACGCTTTTTTGCGCGTGCCTGGCGGTGCGACAGGGAGAACTCGGGACATCTCATCTTTCCCCGACCGCAGCTCTGTCAGTCGCCTGTAGGGGGAGGAACGGTCGATCAAGTCGGGGCTCATCCTATGGCGGCTACGGATCGGCTGCCGCCATTCACTCGCCATCGCTGAATGCCTGCTAACAGTATCAGGCAGGCGTTGAGACTCCCTGAAACGGAGCAGCCTGCTTAGTGCGGCGTGATGCTTGATTAACTGAGTTCGTCGATCCACGCCATTTGGATGGCTTCGAGGATTTTTTCGCCGGAATGCTCGGGGTCGTCCTCAAACTCGGGCAACTCCATCACCCAGCGATGCAGGTCGGTGAAGCGGATGGTGCGCGGGTCGATCTCGGGGTGCGCTTCGGCGAGTTCGATGGCGATGTCGAGGGAGTCCGTCCACTTCATGTCAATGCCCTTCTTTCACCATGTTGATGGTGTATTTTGGAATTTCGATTACCAGATCGCTGTCGGCGACGCGGGCCTGGCACGACAGCCGTGATTGTGGCTCCAGGCCCCAGGCTTTGTCGAGCAGATCATCCTCTTCTTCGGTCGATTCTTTCAAGGTGTTGAAGCCTTCGCGCACAACGACGTGGCAGGTGGTGCAGGCGCACGACTTTTCGCAGGCGTGTTCGATGTCTACGCCGTTGGCGAGCAGGGTGTCGCAAATAGTGTCGCCGGATTTGGCTTCGATCACGGCGCCTTCGGGGCAGAGTTCAACGTGGGGCAATACGATAAGTTGGGGCATGGTGGGTTCAGGCTCGGTCAGGCCGCTTGGGATTGTTGACTTGGAAGGGCGGCGAGGACACCGTCCCAGAATTGTAAGCGCGCGTTGACGGCAGCTTCGGCCGCAGCCTCGGCTTCGCGCCATTTATCGGCATCGTTGCCACACAGCGCGGCGAGCAGGCGCAGCGACAGCGGCGCGTGGAAATCCTCGTCCAGATGGACGTGGCGATTGAGGTAATAGTGAAAGCTCGGCGCCTGCGCCTCGCTCACTGTCATGCGCGACAGGAAGGCACGGAACATGGACGGAATCACATGCTCGCGCCCCAAGGCGAGTGCAGCGGCCACGGCATGCGGCTTGCCGCTGTCAAGAAAACCGAAAGTGGCGCGGGTGAAGAGGGCGGAAGGTGCGGGTGCAAGGCCCGAACGCAAAGCGGCATCGATCCCCTGCCCGGCCACATGGTCCACAAAGCGCGCGGGCGTGTTAGCATCGGCACCAATTTCGCGCATCGCTTCGAGATAGAGCATGAAGTGGCTGGTATGGCCGTCGTGCCCCGGCAGCGCGATGTCGGTTTCCTCTTCCAGCACCAGTTCGTTGATGAAGCGCTGCACCGAGGCATCGCCGCCCGGCGTCCACGGCCAGCGCGCGGGGGCGATTTCGTTTTGCAGGTATTTGATCAGCGACATGAAGTCCCACACCGAATAGACGTGGTGCTGCATGAACACGCGCAGGTCGTCCAGCGTGGTGACCGCTGCGTAAATCGGATGGGCTTCGAGCCGCACCCGGAGGGATTCGATGAAATCGTCGTTCAGCATGGTCATGTTAAGTATGGCGGCGTTCAGCCAAAGGTTTCGAGTTTTTGCCCGGCCATGGCACGGCGCACGTTCTGGTCCATACGGCGCTGGGCGAATTCGGTGGAGGCGGCATTCAACGCTTCGATCCCGCGCTTGATGGCTTGATGATCGCTGCCGCTCAACAGGGTTTCAAGCGCCGCGATGCTGGTCTGTATGGCCACCGTCTCTTCCTCGTTCAGCAAGGCGCTGTCTGCTTTCATCGCCGCATGCGTGACCGCAATCAGGCCCTGCGCGTCGACGATCTGCTCGTTGAGCGCACGCGCGTACATGTCGTCCTTTGCGTGGGTGAAAGCGTCCTTCAGCATGCGGGTGATTTCATCGTCGCCCAGCCCGTACGATGGCTTGACCTGTACGCTGGCTTCAACGCCCGAGCTTTGCTCGCGCGCCGACACCGACAGCAGGCCGTCTGCATCGACCTGGAAGGTGACGCGAATGCGCGCCGCGCCCGCCACCATCGGCGGAATGCCGCGCAATTCAAATTTCGCAAGCGAGCGGCAGTCGGATGCCAGTTCGCGCTCGCCCTGCAGCACATGCACGCTCATCGCGGTCTGGCCGTCCTTGAAGGTGGTGAACTCCTGCGCGC
>JADMKH010000143.1:5154-7590 GCA_018780025.1 Thiobacillus sp. | reverse complement strand
CCGCCTCGGTGTAGCTGCCGGCATTGAATTCGTCGAGGTTGAACTCGTCGGTCGCTGCCGACTTCCATAGCCGCAGCGTGTTCACCGCGTGGTTGCGATAACCTGAAATCGGCATGTCGAAAGGAATCGCCAGCACGTCGTTGGTATCGGCCCAGCGCGCGCGTTCGATGCCTTCCTTATCGCGGAAGTGCTCGGTGTGGCCGCCAAAAGGCACTCTGCAGGTAAATTCGGGGCGCTCGACTTCCCATGGATTGCCGTCGCGCAGCCAGTGGTCGGTGTCTTCCTTCTGGTAACCGTTTTCGATGCGCTGGCGAAACATGCCGTACTCGTAATGCAGGCCATAGCCCATCACCGGCAGATTCAGGGTGGCGCAGCTGTCCATGAAACACGCGGCCAGCCGGCCCAGACCGCCATTGCCCAGACCGGCGTCGGGTTCTTCTTCGGCCAGGTTTTCCAGCGTATTGCCAAATCGCTGCAACGCCTCGCGCACCGGCTGGTCCAGCCCCAGATTCAATACATGATTGGACAACGCACGGCCAATCAGGAATTCCAGCGACAGGTAGTACGCACGCCGCTTGCCCGGCTGGTCGCGCGCCGCGTAGGAATTCATCCAGTCCGACATGATGCGATCGCGCAGGGTCCAGGCCAGCGCCTGATAGGTGTAGACCGGCGGGCATTCCTGCAAGCGCCCCATGTGGTAGAACCGGTAGCGCTCCAGATCCTGGCCGATTTTATCGGCGCTGGCCGGCAGCGAATCCATAATGAACGAAGCAGCGCACTGTGTGTTTTCAGGTTGTATGGATGGCATGGCTATCCTCGCTAACTGGAGTGGAATACAAGGCAAGGTAATGTCCAGCGCTATCTGCCCAGCCAAGCGACTGGCGCATGCCGGTTTGCTGCAACTTTCGCCACTGGGCAGGCTTGCGATACAACGTAAGCGCACGACGTATCGTGTCCAGAAAGATTGCCACATCCGGCGTGTCAAACACGAATCCATTTGCGGTGGCGTCTTTCAATGTGGCCGTGTTTGCATCGACCACCGTGTCGGCCAGGCCCCCCGTCTTGAATACGATAGGGGGCGTGCCGTAATTAAGGCTGTACATCTGATTCAAACCGCAGGGCTCGAAGCGCGACGGCATCATGAACATGTCCGCACCGGCTTCTATTTGATGCGCCAGCGGCTCGTCATAACCAATCGCAATGAAGATACGATCCGGATGCAGTTTGGCCAGTCGCGTGAGTTTCTGCTCGTAGAGTGTCTGGCCACTGCCGAGGAGTACAAAACAGGCATCGGTTTCAGTCAACAGAACCGGGATTGCAGCCAGTACCCAGTCGATGCCTTTCTGTTCAACCAGGCGTCCGACCAGTCCCAGCAGGGGAGCCTGTAGCGCAGTCTCCGTTGCCTGCGGAAAAAAACGTTCGATCAGGACCTGCTTGTTGCGCTGTTTGCCAGGAAGAATACGCGCCGCCGAATAATGCGCAGGCAAGTGCACATCGGTGGAAGGATTCCAGATTTGAGTGTCGATGCCATTGAGAATGCCGTGCAGCTTGTGCTGCCTGGACCGCAGCAGGCCATCGAGGCCATAGCCGAACTCGGGCGTGCAAATCTCAGTGGCATAAGTGGGGCTTACCGTGGTCACGGCATCGGCATAGACAATGCCGCCCTTCAGCATGGAAAACCCGCCGTGGAATTCCACGCTCTCGGGCGACCACCAGTGGCTCGGCAACTGCAAGCGCACAAAATCGCCGTGCGAAAAATAGCCGCCGTAGGCCAGGTTGTGGATCGTGAACACGGTTTTCGGACGCGCCGGCTGATCGGCCAGAAACGCGGCCACCAGACCTGTCTGCCAGTCGTTCGCATGGACCACCTCAGGCTGCCATCCCGTATCCAATGCATCCAGTGCCAGCAGTGCCGCCACGCGCGCAAACACAGTAAAGCGCTCGGCATTATCCGGCCAGTCCTTTCCGCTGGCGCCAACATAGGGATTTCCGGGACGGTCGAACAGGCTCGGACAATCCACCACCCACAGCGGGAACGCGTATCCGGGATGCCGGGTTTCCAGAATGCGCGCACTGACAATGCCCTCGGCACCGCGCACATCGAGCCAGCCGAGTATGCGCACCTGGTCCAACTGGCGTAACAACGCGCGATAACCCGGAAGCAGCAGCCGGACATCTGCACCGCGCGCATGCAAGGCGTGGGGGAGGCTGTAAACCACATCGCCCAGCCCGCCGGTTTTAACCAGCGGATAGGCTTCGCTGGCCACAAACAGAATTTTTTTTGCTCCGCGCTTCATTATGGTGTCCGTTGTTTTTATCGTTTTTTTTCAACTACAAGGTTTGAGAAAAATGGCGCCCAGCGACGGGATTGTCACCTCGACCGAATGATCGAAACCCATCCACGGCAGGTTTTGCGGGGACAGCGGTTTACCATTG
>JADMKH010000143.1:0-5144 GCA_018780025.1 Thiobacillus sp. | reverse complement strand
GTATTCAGCACTTCGCACCAGGCGGTCCCTGATGGCACACCGATTCGGTAGGCGCGGCGCGGCACCGGGGTGAAATTGAACAACATCACCATGGGTTCTGCGTCATCGCCTCCCTGTCGAATGAAGCTGAGTACCGACTGGTCTGCATCGTGACAATCGATCCAGCGAAATCCGCGTGACTCGAAGTCGAACGCATGCAACGCAGGCTCGTTGCGATACAGCCGGTTGAGGTCGCGCAGCAGCGTGCGGATGCTGTCGTGGGCGGGAAACTCAAGCAGCGCCCAGTCGAGCTGGCCGGCTTCGTGCCACTCGTTCCACTGGCCGAATTCGCCGCCCATGAACAGCAGCTTTTTTCCGGGGTGCGCATACTGCCAGGCATAAAACAGCCGCAGATTGGCAAAGCGCTGCCAGGCGTCGCCCGGCATCTTGTCGAGCAGGCTTTTTTTCATGTGCACGACTTCGTCGTGCGACAGCGGCAGCACGAAGTTTTCGCTCCACGCATACATCTGGCTGAAGGTCAGCTGATTGTGCTGATACTTGCGATAGATCGGCTCTTTTTCGATGTAGGCCAGGCTGTCGTTCATCCAGCCCATGTTCCATTTCATCGAGAAGCCCAGCCCGCCCAGTTCGACCGGACGCGACACCGCCGGCCAGGCAGTCGACTCTTCCGCGATCGTCAGCACACCGGGAAACCGGCCGTGCACTTCGGTATTCATCTCGCGCAGGAAATGGATGGCCTCGATGTTCTCGCGCCCGCCATACTGGTTCGGCAGCCATTCGCCCGGCTTGCGCGAATAGTCCAGATACAGCATCGAGGCGACCGCATCGACGCGCAATCCGTCGATGTGGAATTCGTCCAGCCAGTACAGGGCGTTGGCAACCAGAAAATTGCGCACCTCGTTACGACCGAAGTCGAAAACCAGCGTGCCCCAGTCCTGATGCTCACCGCGGCGCGGATCGGCGTGCTCGTATACCGGCTCGCCGGTGAAACGTGCCAGCGCGAAATCATCTTTTGGAAAATGCCCCGGCACCCAGTCAAGCAGCACGCCGATATTGGCCTGATGACAGGCATCGACAAACGCGCGCAAATCAGCTGGCGATCCAAAGCGCGCAGACGGCGCGTAATAACCCGACACCTGATAGCCCCATGAGGCGTCGAGTGGATGCTCGGCCACCGGCATCAACTGGATGTGGGTGTAGCCCAGATCCAGCACGTAGGGAATCAGCTCGGACGTGAGATCGGCCCAGGTATAAAACCCCCCGTCGGCATGCTTGCGCCAGGAGCCTGGATGCAACTCGTAGATGCTGACCGGGCGATGCTGCCAGTCGAAATGCGCACGCGCCGCGATCCAGTCGCCATCCCTCCAGTCATAACAAGCGTCATCGGCAATACGACTGGTGGTCTCGGGCCGCAGGAACATCTGCCGCGCATAGGGGTCGGTCTTTTTCACCAGCTCGCCGTGGCTGCCGAGAATTTCGTATTTGTAGGCATGGCCCGCCTCCAGGCCGGGAATGAACAATTCCCAGATGCCCGATGTGCCGCGACAGCGCATCGGATGACAGCGGCCATCCCAGCCGTTGAAATCGCCGATCACACTGACCCGCTGCACGGCGGGCGCCCACACGGCGAACAAACAGCCTTCAACCCCGTCGATGGTTTTAAGATGCGCGCCCAGCACCTTCCAGGCTTCGAAATGACGTCCTTCACCCAGCAAATGCAAATCCATTTCCCCCAGCTGGGGGGAAAAGCTATAGGGGCATCGGGTGAGGTGCCAGTCGCCCGCGTCCTTGTTCTGCCAACGCAACGTGGGATGGGTATCAACAGCGACGCCCGGCGGCAGCAGCCGCTCGAAACAGTCGGTTCCCGCCAAGCGGGCCATACGCCCGCCTGCCACTTCGACAGCTTCGGCTGCGGGCAGAAAAGCCCGGATCAGGGTGCTGCCATCGGGCTGTGCATGGGGTCCCAGCACTTCGAAGGGGTCATGGTGGGTGCCGCTTTGCACGCGTTGTATCGGCGCGCTGATGACGGGCAGATTGCTGCTGACAGGTTTTTTCAAAGGCGCATTCATGGGTGAGGCGGTCTCTCGCATCGATGGGCTTTCTGTAATTGTTCAAGCATACGAGATGCCAGATCGGGTGGCAGCGCGTCCCATTCGAATCGCCAGCGCCAGTTTCCATTGTCCGTGCCAGGCGTATTCATGCGCGCTTCCGAGCCCAGATGCAGCACGTCCTGCATCGTCAACACCGCCAGCGCGGCGGGGCTATTGAGCACCGTGGCCATCATCGCATCCGGCACCGCATCGGTATCGTAAACGCCCAGTTGCTGCCTCACCTGCTGCTGTGCGTAATCGGGTAGTGTCAGCCACCACCCCAGCGTCGTGTCGTTATCATGTGTGCCGACGTAATACACGGTATCAGGGTGTACGTTTTCTGGCTTGTGTGGATTGTCGGCGTGGTCGTCAAATGCAAATTGCAACACCGCCATGCCAGGCAATTCAAACTGGTGGCGCAAGGCGGTGACATCCGGCGTGATGACGCCGAGGTCCTCGGCCACCAGGGGCAACTCGCCCAGCTCGTCCGCAATCGCCTGCAACAATGCCGCACCGGGGGTCTCGACCCATTCGCCATGAATTGCCGTGGGCTCGCTGGCCGGGATCATCCAGGCTGCCGCCAGACCGCGGAAGTGATCGATGCGCACCAGGTCAAACCACTCGAAGTGCGCACGCAGGCGCGCACGCCACCACGCAAAGCCATCCTGCCGCATGGCGGCCCAGTTATAGTGCGGGTTGCCCCAACGTTGACCCGTTTCGGAGAAATAGTCCGGTGGCACACCCGCCACGACGGTGGGCTGTCCGCTCTCATCCAGCAAGAACAGATCGCGTTGCGCCCATACGTCGGCACTGTCGTGCGCGACAAAAATCGGCATGTCGCCAAACAACTGGACCCCACGCATCGCCGCCTCGGCACGCATGCCCTGCCAATACACCGTCGCGCGATACTGCTCGGTCATCACCGCCTTGAGCGCCGCCGCGTGGAGGCTATCGAACTCGGCCAGCGTGGACGAGTCGCGATCGCGTAGCGGAATAGGCCAGTCCGTCCACGGCACGCCACCCTGCTCCCGCTTGATGATGATGAAGCGGGCGTAATCGTCGAGCCAATGGCGCTGTGTGTTATGCCAGCTCACAAAACGACGCATGTCCGGCCGCGGCCGGATTTCATGCTCCAGCGGGAACAAGGCGGGATTGACGGCAAATGCCGATGCGCATTGATAGGGTGACAGCCCAACCAGCGGCAGACCCAGCGGCAGCATCTGCCAGACCTGCATGCCGGATGCCTGCAGGAAATCCAGCCAGCGCCCGGCATCGGCCAGCGTTCCGGATGGCAACGATGTCGGATGCAGCAACAGACCCGCACGATGCGTATCGAAATTCATCCTGTATTCCTGCGCATGGTGCCGGCGTTCTCGGCCCAGTCGCCGCCGCTCGACAGCGGCACATCGAGGAGCGCAGGCGGCGCCACGCCCAGCATGCGATACAACTCGCGCAACTGGGTTCGAAACAGCTGTTCAAAATCGCTGACGCTGCCGGACGGGTTGTAATCGCCGAACCACCAGAACCAGTCCGAGCCTTCGCACACGGCAAGCTGGCGGGTAGCCTGCTTCAAATGTTCCGGATTCAGTTTGCCCGACATGACCACACTGTCGTAGGCCTCTTTGGCGGCAACCAGATAATTCCATCCCTGGTTTTTGTCCTCCGACCCGATCCAGGTTGAAAAACTGCCATACACCCAGCTCCCTGCCGCCAGACGTTTCATGGCGAGGGCGGGTGCCTGCACGGCTTGTTCGGCAAACGTGCTGACCTTGATGGTCGGATGGCTCGACAGCGCCGCATACAATGCATCCAGAAAAAAGTGTCCGTTGTCGGGGTAATACTCCCAGGCATTTTCGCCATCGAGAATGACCGAAACAACATGCTGCGTTGCATCCTTGCTGAACAGGCCGGCAATATTCTCCAGATGCTGAACAAAGTCGCCTACGGCATCATCGGCATGCCAGTCGCTGTATTTGAATCCGATCAGATCCGACAGACCGTCGTCGCGGAAAAACACCCGCGCATTGAAATGATCGACAAGAGCGGGAGAAAACAGCGCCGGCTTGTTTTCAACAACGTCATCGCCGCTTCCCGATTTGTGGCAACTGTTACGCCACACGCCTTCGCCTGTAGCGGTCCAGGCAAACCCCATTTCATCCAGCTGGGCCAGCGCATCCTCGCTCACGCCGCCTTCGGACAACCAGACGCCGGCCGGCTTCCTGCCGAAATAATGTTCGAATACTTCAACGCCGTGCTGGAGATGCCAGCGTGAGCGCTCGGCGCCACCCGGATACGTTTTGGCCTCGGGAACCGGCACGTCAGGCATCGCATCGCGCAGATTTTCAAAATCGTTCAGCAGCGGCACAATGGGGTGGCCGTACGGCGTCATCGACAGCTCGATCTGGCCGCGCTCGGCCAGCGCGTGGTAGCGTGGAATCAAGCCCGCCAGACTATGCTGGATCAGATGCAGCAACTCGTGCCGGTCGGCCGCAGAGTAATACTGCGCCTGCGCCATCAAGCGCTTGACCAGCGGCAGACTCCGCAATGAATGTCCGATCCAGGCCAGGTGATACCAGGTCAGCAGATCAAGGAAATACTGCTCGGACAAATACCCCAAATGACCCAGCAAGGCAGGCGGGTCATCCGCTTCGATCAAGGCCGACTCAACCATGCGCACCAGCCGGTGGAACGGCGGATACACATGAATCATGCGCGGCGCGTTGCAACGCTGACAATCCTGCACGATGCGCTGGCGACTGGCGACATCCGACGGAATGCGCTCGATGCCAGATAACAAATTCAGCATGTGATCCTGCGTCGGCTTGCCATGCTTCAACAGCACATCGAGTTGCTGCGCATAATCGTCCAGCTGTTCGAGCAGCACCGGCGCGAAATTAACCACCGCACGCATGCCCGGATAGCGTTCCAGATGCGCGGCCATGTCGCTGTAATCCTTGATACCGTGCAAATAGACCCAGGGCAGGTGATATGCGCCCTTGAGTCCCTCGCGGTAATACGGCTGGTGCATGTGCCAGCACAGCACCACGTTGAGCG
>JADMKH010000195.1 GCA_018780025.1 Thiobacillus sp. | reverse complement strand
TCGGCAAGCAGAGCGAATTCATCCAGGGCATGCGCGTCACCGACGAGGAAACGCTGGACGTGGTGGAGATGGTGCTCGGCGGCCTGATTAACCAGGACATCGTCACCCTGATCAACAAACATGGCGGCAAGGCAGTGGGGCTGACCGGCAAGGACGGCAATTTCATCCATGCCAAGAAAATGCTGGTGGCGAGCAAGGACCGCGCCGACGAAATGCTCGATATCGGCCAGGTTGGCGAGATCACCCGGATCGACCCGGAGATCATCCGGGTGCTCGACGAGCGCGATTTTATTCCGGTGGGGGCGCCGCTCGGCACGGATTCCGAAGGCAACGCCTACAACATCAACGCCGATGTCGTGGCCGGCAAGATTGCTGGCGTGCTGCAGGCGGAAAAAATCATTTTCATGACCAACACGCCGGGCGTGCTCGACAAGCAGATGCAGTTGCTGACCGGGCTTACCCCGCGCGAGGTCGATGAGCTGATCGCGGACGGCACGATCTCCGGCGGCATGATTCCCAAGGTCGGCTACGCGGTCGACGCGGTGAACAGCGGCGTCAAGACCGCGCACATCATCGATGGTCGCGTCGAGCATGCGCTGCTGCTCGAAGTGCTGACCCCGGAAGGCGTCGGCACCCTGATCAAGCGAGGTTAAGCATGCGTTACTGGGTGATGAAATCAGAACCGGGCGATGTCAGTATCGACGACCTCGCCGCCATGCCGAATCAGAGCGTTGCCTGGTATGGCATCCGCAATTATCAGGCACGCAATTTCATGCGTGATCAGATGCAGGTGGGCGATCAAGTGCTGTTTTACCATTCGTCATGCGCCGAACCGGGGATTGCCGGGCTGGCCGAAGTCAGCGTGCTGGCGTATCCCGACGCCACGCAGTTCGATCCGAAGAACAAATACTTCGACCCCAAGGCCACGCCCGAAACGCCGCGCTGGATGAACGTGGACGTGAAGCTGGTGAAAAAGACCCGCTTGATGCCGCTGTCGGAAATCCGCACCTATCCCGAACTCGCCAACATGCGCATCCTGCAAAAGGGCAACCGGCTGTCGATTACGCCGGTCGATCCGGCCGAATACAAATTCATCCTCAGGCACTTGTAATGATCGATCCGGCATGGCTTGCCGCCTACGGCGGGCTGGGGCTGGTGGTGGGCTTTGTCGCCGGCCTGCTGGGCGTCGGCGGCGGTCTGATCATTGTGCCGGCGCTGATCATGATGTTGCACGCGCAGGGGCTGGCCGCGGGGATGGAACCGCAACTGGCGCTTGGCACTTCGCTTGCCTCCATCCTGTTTACCTCGCTTTCCAGCGTGCGTGCGCACCATCGACAGGGTGCGGTCGAATGGCCGCTGGTGCGGCGTATTGCGCCCGGCATCGTGCTGGGCACCCTGGTCGGGGCCATGCTGGCCGCGCAGATGTCGGCGTGGGTGTTGAAAGTTTTTTTTGTCGCCTTCCTGTTTTATGCGGCCACTCAGATGTGGCTGGATTTCAAGCCGGCACCGCATCGCGGCCTGCCCGGTCGCGCCAGCACGACTGCGGCGGGCGGCGTTATTGGTGCAGTGTCGAGTTGGGTGGGCATTGGCGGCGGCACCTTGTCGGTGCCATTCATGCTGTGGCACAACGTCACCCTGCATCGGGCGATTGCCACTGCTTCGGCGATAGGGTTCCCGATCGCAATGGCTGGCGCGCTGGGCTATGTGCTGGGGGGCTGGGAGGTGAGCGGCCGCCCGGCTGGAAGCCTGGGTTTTGTCTACTTGCCGGCGCTCGCCGGCATTGCGCTGGGCAGCGTGCTGACGGCTCCGCTTGGCGCACGCACCGCACATCGAACCCCGGTACGCCCGCTCAAACGGATATTTGCGATGTTGTTGCTGGCGCTGGCGCTGCGGATGGCATCGACTTTGTAACTTGAATCTGAAGAGCGCTACATCTAGTAAAACCATTAATCTGACAGGCAAAATGTTGTGAGTTTTTGCGTGTAACAATTTCTTTCTTGAGCAGCCAAATTAGCCGCGTTAGTCTGATGCGACATGCTGAAATTTCCGCATGGTCAATCAACAACACTCGTGGAGATCCTCACATGGCACATCTAGAAGCCGTCCGCACTACGCTTGAACCCCAACAGAACAATTTCAGCCAACTCATCACCTATCGTGACAGCCACAATCAGGTCGCTTGGGGATATATGAATGCAGATCCCCGACCCTGCTTTACCGGCGTATTGCTGAGGGAGATCGTCGAATGGTTTGGCGATATCGCCCGGCAAGCGGATGACCCGGAATCGCAGGATATTAACTATGTGGTGGTGGCCTCGGCCCATGCAGGGATTTACAACCTCGGCGGCGATCTCAATTTGTTTCGCCAGTTAATTGAGCAGCGTGACCGTGAAAAATTATTCAAGTATGCGCAGGCCTGTATCCGCCCGCTTTTTCTGAATGCTTTGCATTTGAACCGGCCCAACATCAAGACGATTACCCTGGTTCAGGGTGATGCGCTGGGCGGCGGCTTTGAATGTGCGCTTTCGGGCAATGTCATGATTGCTGAACGTGGATCGAAAATGGGATTCCCCGAAATCCTGTTCAACCTGTTTCCTGGCATGGGCGCAATGTCGCTGCTTGGCCGAAAAATTGGCTACAACCGGGCAGAGAAAATCATTTTGAGCGGGAAGCTTTATACTGCTGAAGAGATGTTTGAGCTGGGGGCGGTTGATGTGCTTGCAGAACCGGGCTCCGGCGAGCAGGCCGTGTATGAATTTATTCGCAAAGAAAGCCGTCAGCGCAATGGCGCGCTGGCATTGCGCGCAGCGCGCGAGATTTCGCAGCCTGTTTCGCATGACGAACTGATGCGAATCGCGGATATATGGGTCGACGCCGCATTGCGTCTTGAAGCCAAGGACCTTCGCATGATGGAGCGTCTGGTTAATCGCCAGAACGGCAGAGCAGAAGCGGTCGAGGCGGCGCCTGCGTCAACCGCTTTCAGCGCTTGATTTCTGATCCAGATAAATCGCCAGGGCGGCTTGAGTGTCGATGAGCCCAAGCCGCACTTCGTCAAGTTTTTCACGCCCAGCCGAGCTATTCATCTCGTAAGGTTTGATGCGCTCGGCTTCCGTACATGACTGCGCTAAGTGCGCAGCCCCCATATCGCTGGCGCCACCCTTGAGCATGTGCAACTGATCGTGCCATCGGCCGTAATTCTGGTCTGCAAGCGCGCGCTCGATATCGCGCAATGCGCGATCACTGTCTTCTACAAAACTGGCGATCAGGTCTTGCACAAAGGCCGCCCCGCCAATTTGGGCAAGATTGTCGAGCACGGATTCGTCGAGCTTGCTCAACTGTTGCACTTGAGAGAGCGGACGCGAAACAGGGGAGTGCGTTGGCTGGTTGGCCAGTCGGGCAATCACCATGACCAGCTCGCGGCTGTTGATGGGTTTGGTCAGGAACGTGTCGGCCCCGGCTTCTTCGCATGCTGTTTGCGCTTCGGCACGTGCATCGGCCGTCAGCATGATGACGGGCAGGTGGCCATTTTCCATGAAGCGCCAGCGTTGTACGACTTCGGGCCCGGATAGCAGCGGCATGTGCATGTCGAGGATGGCAAGGTCGTAAACCTGCTCGGCGGACTCCAGCATCGCCAGTGCTTCTTCACCGTCGTGTGCAAGAAAAACCTGGTGTCCGGCGTGCTCCAGCAGACCGCAAATCACCCGCTGGTTTACCGGATTGTCTTCCGCAACCAGAATGCGCAGGCGGGATGCCTGCCCGGTTTGGGATTGAAAGTGGTCGGCCAGCGAGACCACGTTGGACGGCATCTCGTGACTGAGCACAGCATGAATGGCATTAAACAGCAGCGTCGTGTTGACGGGCGTTCGCAGGACTGAAGCAAAGCCATCGAGTAGCCATTGTTTATCCCGCGCGGGGCTCATGCTGGCGTCTGATTCGATCAGAATGACAGGCAGGGTGGCCAGATTGGGATCGTCACGCAGCAAACCCAGAAAGGCGGCGGGGTCGCCCGGCAATGCGCTGCGTTCCACCACCACAGCGCCCAGGGTTTTCTCCATGGGATATTCGGTGGAGAGTTCCGCGGCAAGTCGGGTTGTGTTGTCCACCGCGATGGTTTCGCCCCCCCAACTGCGAATCAGGGTTTGAATTCGGGTGGTTTGTTCGTTCCCGGCGAGAATGGCCACTCGCAACGGCGCTTCCAGGTGTTGACCGGTTAGGGTCGGCTGTGATGATTGCGCAGAAAATGGCAGCTCGAACCACAGGGTCGTGCCTTCGCCTTCGCGACTATGCAGACCAATTTGACCCTCCAGCGCTTCCACCAGTTGCTTGGCGATGGTGGTGCCCAGGCCGCTGCCACCAAAGCGGCGGGTTATGGTGGGGTCAGCCTGGGTGAAACTTTCAAAAATGCGTGCCTGTACGTCTTCTGCAATGCCGATCCCGGTGTCGACGATTTCAAAGCGCAGGCGGGGTGGATGGGTTTGCCCCACCGGGCGGATATACACGTCGACCCGGCCATGTTCGGTGAACTTGATGGCATTGCCGATCAAATTGATCAGAATCTGGCGCAGGTGGCGTGCGTCTCCGTGCAGGCGATAAGGGGTTTGCGGTGCAATGTGGGCTGCCAGCACCAGCCCTTTGCTTTTGGCCTGAGGACTCATCATGGCGGCCGTGCCATTGACCAGCCGGTGCAAGTCAAAGTCTTCCGGGGTGGAATTGATCCGGCCGGATTCGATACGTGAAATATCCAGTACGTTATCGATCAGGCCAAGCAGCGTGTGGGCCGATGCGTGAATGATCTGGGCAAATTCTTTTTGCTCCTTGTCGAGCTTTGTGTCGGCTAAAAGATCGGCAACACCGATGACCCCGTTGAGCGGCGTGCGAAGTTCGTGGCTCATGTTGGCCAGAAAGTTTGACTTGGCCTGGTTGGCATTCCGTTCACGCTGAATCGCCTGATGGAGCTGCTTGAGTAGCGATGCTGAATAAAGGGGGACGGCAATCATGGATAGCAGGAACGCCACCCCGATGGGCATGTGATTGTTCCAGTAGGGTGAAAAGACGAGTACCAGGATAAAACCTGAAACTGCCATGGCCGCGGCAGCGTATAAATACCGGACGCCGTATCTAAATCCGTTGCCCAGCGTTACCCAAAGATAAATGACTAAAAGCGGGCTTCCTGCTTCACCCGTAAAAGTCAGAAGAAATGAGCATGTCGAATAGTCCATGACCATCGCGACCATGCGACGGGGCGGCGAAGCGTTCAGATCTACCAGTGCAGCCGTGGCGACCAGCAGGGCAGCGGCCGTGAACAAGAGGCTGATAAGCAGGGTGGCGTCACGGGTGGCAGCATCAAGCGGTGCAATGCTGCTGGAAAAATAAGCCAGAAAAACGAGTCCAATCACGACCCGGATGGCGGCTTGCTGGAATTCGGAATCCGGTCGGCTGCGTATCCGTTTGACCAGATGGGGCAAAAAATCAGGCATCAACATATTGCGCTTGGCCTTCCTCCGCAGCTTAGGCTTCCGGGTCACTCAATTCTTGCATGATGGCTGCAACGGCATCGATGCGCAGTTCAAACGCGCGCACGCAGGCTGGATCAAAGTGCTTGCCGCTTTCGGCACGGATGAGATCAAGTGCTTCCTGAAACGTCCACGCCTTTTTATAGGGGCGTTTGGAGGCGAGAGCATCGAACACATCGGCAACCGCCGCGATGCGTGCGGGTAAGGGGATCGCTTCGCCGGCCAGCCCTTGCGGGTAGCCGCTGCCGTCGAATTTTTCGTGGTGGCCGAGTGCGATGACCGCGCCCATCTGCAGGAAGCGCGAGGGGCTGTCGGCCAGAATGCCATGGCCAATCAGCGGATGCCGGCGCATGATTTCCTGTTCCTCGGGAGTATGACGACCCGGTTTAAGCAGGATATGGTCGGGGATGCCGATTTTTCCGATGTCGTGCATCGGCGAGGCCGCTTCGATCTCATCGCATTCCATGGCCGAGAGATTGAGTTCCTCGGCGATCAGGCGGGCGTACCTGGACATCCGGAGGATGTGGTTGCCGGTGTCCTCGTCGCGGTATTCACCCGCTTTGGCCAGTTTCATCAGGGTTTCGCGCTCGCGCGAACGCACCTCGGTAGTGGCCAGTTGCACCTGGTCTTCCAGCCACTGGGCGCGGTCGGAGAGGGCTTTCTGGCTGCGTCGCAAGGCCAGCAGATTCAGGCATCGTGCGCGGCACTCCTGTGGGTCGATCGGGCGGGTGAGGAAGTCGGTGGCGCCGTTTTCCAGGGCCTGGTAACGAATCTGGCGGTCCTCCACCACGGTGACGATGATGATAGGCACGTCCGCCAAAAGGCGTTCAGAACGGATACGGCGGGTAAACTCAATCCCGTCCATGCCGGGCATGCGGTAGTCGCTGATGATGAGGTCGGGTGCGGCCAGCAGCATTTGCGCCAGCGCCTCGAACGGGTCAGCATAGCTCTCGACCGAAATGCCGGGCTCCAGTGTGCGTGCCAGGCCTTCGAGCAGGCTGCGGGCGGTGCTGCGGTCATCGACGATCACCACGCGGGCGCGACCATGCGGCCGGGCTTCCCGTGGAGGGACGGTCTGCGGAGCAGAAGGTACGATGCGTAATGGCCGAGTGGTCACGATTATGATCCTGATTCTTTCTGTAACAGCAGTGTAGTTAAGGTATCGGGTTAGGCAGGGTTTACTTTAACGCTAACATGGAGAAGAAGCGAAATGAATAAAAACAGGTGCTTAGGCTGGATAGCCGGATTGACCGCAATTTTCATCTTGAATGGTTTCGCCTCAGCGGAAGCCGCCGATTACGCCCGCGAGAAGAAATGGGCCGACGAAGTGGTACCCAGCCTGGTGGTGGGGGATCCGGTTTATCTGCAAACGCCGCGCGGGCACCATAAATTCCTGACCTTGTTCACGCCTGCACAGGACACTCGCAAGGCAGTCATTGTGGTCCACGGCATGGGGATTCATCCCGACTGGGGCATGGTTGGCACGCTGCGCACCGAACTGGCCGACCGCGGTTTCACCACCCTGTCGATCCAGATGCCGATCCTGGCGGCGGATGCCCAAAGCGACGCCTATCCGCCGATCTTCCCCGAAGCCGCCGAGCGTATTGCCGAGGCAGTCGGGTTTCTCAAAGCCAAAGGCTATACCCAGCTGGCGATTGTTTCCCACAGCATGGGGTCGCGCATGAGCGGGGAGTATATGGCAGGTAAACCCGATGCGGCAGTGCAGGCGTGGGCCAGTCTGGGGCTGTCGTATGGCGACTACGCGGTTTTGACGTTGCCGGTTCTGGATTTGTACGGCGAAAACGATTTGCCTCTTGTGCTGAAAAATGCGGCCCAGCGCAAAAAGAGCCTGGCCGCCGGGCAGTCCGCACAGAAAGTGATCGCCCGGACTGACCATTTCTTTACCGGGCATGAGCCCGCCATGGTCGATGCCGTTGCCGGGTTCCTGGGCGAAACACTGAAGTAAGCGCTAACCCAGCAGCCGCGTCATCGCCTCGCGGTATTTGGTGGCGGTCCTGGCCACGATTTCATCCGGCAGCACCGGTCCCGGTGCCTGCTTGTTCCAGCCGCTGGCCTCCAGCCAGTCGCGCACGAACT
>JADMKH010000015.1 GCA_018780025.1 Thiobacillus sp. | reverse complement strand
TGTATTCGAACGGCGTGGTGTCCTTGACCGGACGCATGTCGACCAGCGAACCCGGAAGGAAGGCGCGCAGACCGCCGACCAGCACCGTCAGACCGCCCTTGACCTTGCCCTGCACCATGCCGGTGACGATCCGGCCTTCGTTCATCGCAGCTTCCAGGTCCAGCCACGCGGCCAGCTTCTTGGCGCGCTCGCGCGACAGCTTGGTGGCGCCGAAGCCGTCTTCGATCGACTCGATGGCGACCGACACAAAATCGCCGATCGCGGCTTCGATTTCGCCCAGATCGTTCTTGAATTCTTCAATCGGAATCAAGCTCTCGGATTTGAGGCCTGCATTCACTGTTACAAAGTTGCCGTCAATGCCGACGATTTCAGCGGTGATCACCTCACCCTGACGCATTTCCTGGTGTTCCAGGGATTCCTCGAACAGCGCGGCAAAACTTTCCATCGATTCGGGAGCAAGAGAAGCGGTTGCAGTAGACATTTAAAACCTTCAGTCCGTCGGTGAGGACGGGGTTAGTTGCAATAAGCTGACCGGCAGGGCGCAGATCAACACGGGTAAAACGACTTGTTGCGAGACTTGCTTAAAGCATCAAGTTCCAAGCAAAGCATATTGCGCCAGCACTGCCTGCACCGCAGACTCGATATCCATATGGGTCGTATCGAGCAACAGCGCATCCGGTGCGGGTTTCAGCGGCGCAACGGCGCGCGCGGTATCACGCGCATCACGCGCCTGCATATCCGCTACAAGGGCCGGTAGGCTAGCAGAGTTTCCCTTGCCGATCAACTGCTTATACCTGCGCCCGGCACGGGCCTCGGCGCTGGCGGTGAGGAAAACCTTGGTCGTCGCGTCGGCGAACACCACGGTCCCCATATCGCGGCCATCTGCCACCAGTCCGGGAGCCTGCCGATAGGCGCGCTGGCGGTCGAGCAAAGCCGCCCGCACCGCAGGCAATGCCGCCACTTTCGACGCGCCCTCGCCCACGGCTTCGGCACGGATTGCGTCGGTGACGTCTTCGTCCGCCAGCCACACGGCGCTGTCGTGAAAAGTCGCAGGCAACTCGGCCGCCAGCTGCGCCACCCGCGCTTCGTCGTCCAGCGCCACGCCCTGCTTCATCGCCGACAGCGCAGTCAATCGGTATAACGCGCCGCTGTCGAGAAAATGGAAGCCCAGCGCCGCCGCGACCCGCTCGGCCACGGTGCCCTTGCCCGATGCGGATGGACCGTCGAGGGTGATGACAGGAATGGATGGAGTAGATAGCGTCATTGGGCAATTCCGGCGAAACACTGGAAATAATCCGGGAACGTTTTCGCCACGCAGCCCGGCTCATTGATACGCACAGGCACGCCGCCGAGCGTCACCAGCGACAGACACATCGCCATCCGGTGATCGTCGTAGGTATCGATGACGGCGTTGGGCGTGAGTTGCGGAGGCGGCGTGATGCGGATGTAATCCGCGCCCTCTTCCACTGTCGCACCGACTTTGCGCAGTTCGGTTGCCATTGCCGCGATGCGGTCGGTTTCTTTCACCCGCCAACTGGCAATATTGCTGAGTGTGGTCACGCCATCGGCAAACAGCGCCGCCACCGCCAGCGTCATCGCCGCATCGGGAATGTGGTTGCAGTCCAGATCGATGGCTTTCAGCCGCCCCGACTTCGGCGCACGCGCCTCGATCCAGTTCGGCCCCAGCTCGATCTGCGCGCCCATCAACGCCAGTGCATCGACAAAACGCACATCGCCCTGGACACTGTCCTGCCCCACGCCTTCAACCCGCACCGGGCCGCCGCCGATGGCGCCTGCCGCCAGAAAATAGGATGCCGAAGAGGCGTCGCCTTCAACATAAATGTCGCCCGGGCTGCGATAGCGCGCGTCGGCTGCCACCGTGAATTTTTGCCAGCCGTCTTGTTCTACCGCAATGCCAAAACGCCTCAGCATCGCCAGCGTAATGCCGATGTAGGGTTTGGAAATCAGTTCGCCGACCACCTCGATCGTGGTGGTTCTGCGACGCAGCGGAAGCGCCATCAGCAGGCCTGTCAGAAACTGGCTCGACACATTGCCGCGCACCTGTGCACAGTCGCCCGCCTGGATGGATGGATGAAGTTGCAACGGCGGAAACCCCGGCTTGCCCAGATAGTCGATCTGCGCGCCGAGTTGCTTGAGCGCGTCGACCAGATCGCCGATCGGCCGCTCGTGCATGCGCCCCACGCCTTTCAGCAAGTATTCGCCGCCGGATAGCGCCAGTGCAGCTGTGAGCGGGCGGAACGCCGTACCGGCGTTCCCCAAAAACAACTCGGCCTGCCTGATCGGAAATACGCCCTCAACGCCACTGATCCGCCAGTGATTGCCGCCGCAGTCTTCCACCCCCACACCCAACGCACGCAGGGCCGCCAGCATGTGCTGCGTGTCGTCGGAATCGAGCAGGTCGTATACGTCGGTTATGCCATCTGCCAGCGCAGCCAGCAACAGCACACGATTGGAAATGCTTTTGGAGCCTGGCAGGCGCACCGTGCCGCTGGCCTGACTGCAAGCGGGTAAATCGAGAAAGTCCATTAAACGTCCTGTGTCTTCATCCAGTTTTCACGGGCAGCACGGGCACGCGAAAACATTTCCAGTAATGCATCGGCATCACCTGCCGCCACCGACTGACGCAACGCTTGCAAAGCCGTGAGGTAGGCGTCCAGTTCGATCAACAGCGCCTCCCGATTCGCCAGCGCGATATCGCGCCACATCTCAGGGCTGCTGCCCGCAATGCGGGTGAAATCGCGGAAACCGCTGGCGGCAAAGCGGAAGAAGGCATCGCTATCCGCGCGACACGCCAGTTCGTCCACCAATGCAAATGCTGCAAGATGCGGCAAATGGCTTACCGCAGCAAAGATGCGGTCGTGCAAAGCGGCATTCAGGGTTTCCACCTGTGCGCCTGTTGCCCCCCACAAGGCCTGCACCATTGCCAGTGCAGATGCGCGGGTATCGGGTTCCGGGGTCAGGACCACTTTCCTGGCTTGATACAGGTCGGCGCGCGCAGCCAGGGGGCCGCTCTGTTCGGAGCCGGCGATCGGGTGGCCGGGCACAAAATCGCAAAAACGCGCTTTCAAGCCCGCTCGTGCGGCCACGATGACATTGCCCTTGGTGCTGCCGGCATCGGTGATGACGGCGCCGGCCTTCAGATGCGGTAACAGCTGCGTCAACGCCGCTTCGGTATCGCCCACCGGTATCGCCAGCAGGATGCAGTCGGCCTGCCCGGCAGCAGCCCAGTCCACGGCGCGGTCAATCAGGCCGAGTTGCCGGGCATGCGCCAGGCTGGAGGCATTTCGACCCACACCCAGCACCTCACCCACGGCACCCGCCTGTTTCAGGGCTAAAGCAAATGAACCGCCGATGAGACCGGTGCCGACGATGGCGAGTTTTTCGATAATCACAGGCAGGCTTTCCGACCGCAAGGGTCAGGCCGTGGTTCTAAAGCCGCTAAAGCGGCAAGAACCACGCTCAATGCTTCGAGGAAACGGGCGTTCTGCCCGGCCAGGCCGACTGACACGCGCAGAAATTCCGGCAGACCGTAATTGGCAACCGGGCGCACGATCATGCCGCGCTTGAGCAGTTCAGCATTGACCCGCGCTGCATCGCCCACTTTGGCCAGCAGGAAATTGCCTCTGGACGGCACCGTTTCAATCCCGATTTCGGCCAAGCCCGCAACCAGTTGTGCCATGCCTGCGCTATTCAGGGCATAGCTGCGCGCGAGGAATTCAACATCGTCGAGCGCTGCCTCGGCTGCAGCAAGCGCAGGCGCGTTGACATTAAAGGGGTGACGCACGCGGTCCAATAAATCGATGACGTCGGCGTTCCCGATCCCATAGCCGACACGCAACCCAGCCAATCCATAGGCTTTTGAAAAGGTACGGCTGATCAGCAAATTAGGAAACCGCGCCAGCCAGGCCGCGGTGTCGCACCGCTCGGCCGGCGGCAGATACTCGCCATAGGCTTCGTCCAGCACCACCAGTACCTGCGGCGGTACGGTTTCGAGAAACGCCTCGATCTCGGTCCACGGCAAAAAAGTGCCGGTTGGATTGTTGGGGTTGGCAATCCACAGTACGCGGGTGTCGTTGCGTATCGCTGCGCGCATGGCAGTCAGGTCATGGCCATAATTCTTTGCCGCCACCGCGATGCCCTGCGCGCCCGCAGTTTGCGTGGCGATCGGGTACACCGCAAAGGCGTGCTGCGCATAAATCGAGGACGTGCCTGCGGTGAGGAAAGCGCGTGCGGCCATGTCCAATACATCGTTCGAGCCGTTGCCCAACACGATCTGGTTCGCCGCCACACCCAGCTTGCCAGACAGCCTGGTCTTCAATGCGAAGCCGGCGCCATCCGGGTACAAGGCCATATCGTGCAGGGCATCCTGTGCCGCCGCCAGCGCCATGGGGCTGGGGCCGAGCGGATTCTCATTCGACGCCAGCTTGACGATATCGGCCTCGTTCAAGCCCAGTTCGCGCGCCAATTCGGAAATGGGTTTGCCGGGCTGGTAAGGGGCAATGGCGCGCACGTTGGCTGGAGCCAGACCAATACACGTTACGTCGCAACCATTCATGCTGAAGCGGCGGGGTATGAACCGAGTACTTTGAGGAATGCTGCGCGCGCTTCGATCTCGGCCAGTGCAGCCACCATTTCAGGATCCTTGCGGTGCGCGTTGCAGACAACGAAAAACAGATATTCCCAGTTGCTGGAACGCGCCGGGCGCGATTCAAATTTACTCATAGAAATGCCGGCTTCGGCAAACGGTTGCAGCAGCCTGACCACCGATCCCGGCTGATTCTGCGCACCCATCACCAAAGAAGTTTTATCGCATCCGGACGGGGCGGCATCGGTCAGCCCCAGCACCAGAAAACGCGTGGTATTGCTGACCTCATCCTCAACACGTGCTTCCACCACAACGAGACCGTACAACTCGGCGGCAGCTTCCGATCCCAGCGTCGCGGCATCCGGCTCTTCCGCGGCCAGTCGCGCGCCTTCACTGTTGCTCACCACGCTGATGCGTTCCGCCCTGGGCAGATGGCGGTTAAGCCATTGCTGGCATTGTGCGAGCGATTGCGCATGGCCATAGACACGAACAATCCCATCCAGGCTGGCACGTGAATGAGTCAACTTGGCGCGCATCAGGGTCTGGTGAATCGGCAGCATCACCTCGCTGCAGATCTTGAGCGAACTGGACACAATGAGGTCGAGTGTGCGCCCCACCGCGCCTTCGGTTGAGTTCTCCACCGGCACCACGGCAAAATCGGCGCGGCCGGTTTCCACCGCGTGAAAGCAGCTGTCAATGTCGGCCTCGGCAATTGCTTCGGCCTCGTGACCAAAATGCTTGTGCACGGCCTGCTGGCTAAAGGTGCCGGCAGGGCCGAGATAGGCAATCCGGGTGATTTGCTCCAGTGCGCGACAGGCCGAGATGATCTCGCGTATCAGGCGCTCAACCACTTCGCCCGACAAGGGGCCGGGGTTATTTTCGCGCAAACGTCGCACTATCTGCGCTTCGCGCTCCGGGCGATAGATTTTCTCGCCATTCTTGGTATGGCCCACCTGCTGGGCAATGCCTGCACGTTCCGACACCAGCTTCAGAATAGCGTCATCGATGCCGTCAATGCGCGCGCGCAGCGCCTTCAGGTCTTCGTCCATGGTCAGGCCGCAGGCAGGTTGCGCACGGCAAGCACACCGCTAATCGCCGCGAGCAGTTGGATCACCGCGGAAGGTACGGCGCTGTCTACATCCACCAGCGTATACGCCATGTCGCCCCTGGACTTGTTGACCATGTTGTGGATATTGATCCCGGCAGCGGCCAGGACAGACGAAATCTGGCTCACCATGTTGGGCACGTTGGCATTGGCTATCGCGATGCGATAGTCGGATTCGCGCGGCATGCTGACGTTGGGGAAATTGACGGCGTTCTGGATATTGCCGTTTTCCAGATAGTCCGCCACCTGCTCGGCCACCATCACCGCACAGTTTTCCTCGGCTTCCGAGGTGCTCGCGCCCAGGTGCGGTAGCGCCACCACTTTGGGATGGCGATTCAACGCATTGGCGGGGAAATCACAGATGTAGGCATGCAGCTTGTTGGCGTCGAGCGCTTCAACCACGGCAGCGTTATCCACCACGCCTTCACGCGCGAAGTTCAGCAACACGGCGCGCGGACGCATCACCTCGATACGCTGCGCATTGATGAGATTGCGGGTCGAATCCAGCAGCGGCACATGCAGGGTCACAAAATCGGCCTGCCGCAGCACATCTTCCACGCTCTCGGCACGCTTGACTTGCGATGGCAGCCGCCAGGCGGCATCCACCGTGATCGCCGGATCAAAGCCCACCACGTTCATGCCCAGCTTGATCGCGGCTTCAGCAATGTAAGAGCCAATTGCGCCCAAACCGATGACTCCAAGGGTACGGCCCGGCAATTCCATGCCCGCGAACTGTTTTTTGCCGGCCTCGGTTGCCTGGTGCATTTCTTCGTCGGAGCCTGACAAGCCTTCGACAAACCGGGATGCGGGCACCAGGTTGCGCGCGCCCATCAACATGCCGGCCACCACCAACTCTTTGACCGCATTGGCGTTGGCGCCCGGCGCGTTGAACACCGGCACACCGCGCTCGGACAGCTTTTTAACCGGAATGTTGTTGGTGCCCGCACCCGCGCGACCAATGGTGCGCACCGATGCGGGAATCTCCATCTCGTGCATATTGGCCGAGCGCACCAGAATAGCATCGGGGTCCATCACATCGCCGCCCACCACATAATGCTGCGGCAAGCGCGACAAACCGCGTGCGGAAATGGCGTTAAGGGTAAGGACTTTACGCGCCTCAGCCATGGCTTTTCTCGAACTCGCGCAGGGTGTCAACCAGCGCCCGCACGCCTTCGATCGGCATCGCGTTGTAGATCGACGCGCGCATGCCGCCAACCGAACGGTGGCCTTTCAACTGCAGCAGACTGCGTTCCTTGGCGAGTTTGAGGAAAGCCTCGTCGAGCGCGGCATCCTTCAGCGTGAACGGAACGTTCATCAGCGAACGATTGTCGCGGGCGACGGGCGAATTGTAGAAATCCGTTGCGTCGAGCGCGTCATACAGCAGGCCGGCTTTCTCACGGTTGGTTTTTTCCATCGCGCTCAAGCCGCCGCGCGCCTTCAGCCACTTGAACACCAGCCCCGCCGTGTACATGGCGAAGGTGGCTGGCGTGTTGTACATCGACTCGTTGTCGGCGTGGATCTTGTAATCGAACATGGTCGGCGTGCCCGGCACGGTCTGCCCCATCAGGTCATCGCGCACGATGACGATGGTGAGGCCGGCCGGGCCGATGTTCTTTTGCGCGCCGGCGTAGATCACGCCGAATTTCGACACGTCGATCGGGCGCGACAGGATGGTCGACGACATGTCGGCCACCAGCGGCACGCTGCCCGTTTCGGGGGTCCAGAATATCTCCACGCCGCCAATGGTTTCGTTCGGCGTGTAGTGCACGTAGGCCGCGCCTGTGTCGAGCTTCCACTGATCCTGCGTCGGCGCATAGCTGAAGTTTTTATCTTCGCTGCTCGCCACCACATTCACCGTGCCATATTTTTTCGCTTCCTTGATCGCTTTTTTCGACCACTCGCCGGTATTCAGATAATCGGCGCCGGCTTTG
>JADMKH010000316.1 GCA_018780025.1 Thiobacillus sp. | reverse complement strand
AAAGTATTGCCGACCTACACATGCAATCCCGTTTAATGCGTGCCGGATCAATAGGTAGAATGGAAAGATTGCCCTATCCAACATGGGAAGCGATCATGAGGCTGAGCTCTATTGTTGGTATCGCGCTGTCCGCATTGATTCTGCTGGGCTCGACACTGGCGGGTGCGGCAACGTCAATTGCGCGCCTGGTCAAGTTGCAAAATGACGGTTACGCCTACATCGGCAGATTCTGAGTGCGGCAACGCAATCAGCAAGTGGAAAGCTGCTGCGCAGGGTCAAACAAACTCAAGGGGAAATAACAATGGCTACACCCGACACGCACAACTTTGCCGTGTTTTGCGATTTTGAAAATGTGGCGATCGGGCTGAAAGAAAACAACTACCCGGATTTCAAGATACGCCCGATTCTTGAGCGGCTGCTGCTCAAGGGCAGCATCGTGGTGAAGAAGGCGTACTGCGACTGGGACCGCTACAAGGAATACAAGCGGGACATGCACGAGGCGGCGTTCGAGTTGATCGAGATTCCGCATGTGCGGCAATCGGGCAAGAATTCGGCGGATATCCGCATGGTGGTGGATGCGCTCGACCTCTGCTACACCAAAACGCACATTGATGCGTTTGTGATTGTCAGTGGCGATTCCGATTTCTCTCCGCTGATATCCAAGCTCAAGGAAAACGGCAAGAGCGTGATTGGAATTGGCGTGCGGGGCTCTGCGTCGTCGCTGTTGATTGGCAACTGCGACGAATTCATTTTTTATGAAGACCTGGTGCAAGCCAAGGCAGCGCCACTTAAACCGCAGCAAAAGGCGCCTGCGAGGAAACCCGCCCCGGCAGCGCAGCCCGTAAAAGAAGCCGCTGTGCAAAGCGCGGCCGTGAAGGAGGCAAGCCCCGGCGCGGCAAAGGCGGCGAGCCGTCGCCGTGCCAGACCGGTTGTGGATGTGGCGGTAGCCGTTGCTGATGTGCCATCGGCAGCAAAGGCCGAGCCGAGCGCAGAAGACAAAAAAAATTGCGCGATTGAAATCGTGGTGAGCACGACAGAGCAGCTGATGGCTGATCGTGGCGGCGAGGGCTCGATCTCGGCTTCGATGATCAAGAATACGATCAAGCGTGTCCACCCGGGTTTCAGCGAGTCGGAATACGGCTACAGTGCATTCGGAAAAATTCTCGACGATGCGCATAAAAAAGGCGCGCTGGTTGTGGAGCGTAAAGAGGGAGGCGCCGTCATTGTCAGCCTCTCGCCTTCGCGAGCGGAATGATTGTTTGGCCAGGACGCTGCAGTACCGACGCTTTTTCAGGCATGCCACCTCGCTGCCGGGGTGGGACTAACAGAATCGTGGCAGGAACACGCTCATGAGCTGCAATCGCGCATTGCAGAGGCGCCTTTTTCAATGCTGACCCAGCCCCTTGAGCGGAATAGGGTGGCATCGCTTATCCTATAGGCAGTTCTGCGCCAAAATCGTAGGCGTAATCTCAACGGCGCCTGCCGTTGAACAGCATTTATCCAGCTATCCAGAAAGCATGCCATGAAGAAATCCGATCTCGACAGAAACGAAGGCCTGAAAATTACAGGGCAGATGAAGCAAGCCGGCACGCCGGACCGTTTCGGCAGCGCGGCCAATCCGGGTGTAACGCGCCGCGATCAGCGCAAGCTCGACCAGGCCCAGGGTTTGATCCCATTTGCGGTGAAACTCGATGGCGGATTGGTGAAACAGATTCAATCGCTGGCTGAAACTCGTGGCGAGAGCATCAACGAAACCGTAGCGGACTTGCTGACCAAAGGCTTGTCCAGATAAAGCACTGCAAAAATATGGCGAGTGGGCAAGCGTCCCGCCTGAAGATGAAGGGGAGCGCCGTGCAAGATCCGAGCGGCGCAAGTCTCCGACAGCACGATCAAGCCGACGATGGGCCGTTGACCGATTGATGGTACAAAACACAACCGATATTTTTTCCCGGGTTGAATTGATTTTGGTATAAGCGTGGGACGTATGGCCTGGATCCGGAGATAGGGGAGATGCCGATGCAAAGCCCGACTAAACATACCGTGCTGATCGTGGATGACGATCCGATGATCAGGCAGGTGCTCCGTCTGATTCTGCGTGAAGCACAGTTCACGGTGGTGGGTGATGCGGCAGAGGGCGATGAGGGACTGGCCGCTTGCAAGCGCTATAAACCCGATGTGGTTTGCCTGGATATCAACATGCCGGGGACAGACGGGTTGTCCACGCTGCAGCGCATCAAAATCGAACTGCCCGAAACGATCGTCATTATGGTGACGGGCGATGCTTCCGCCACTTCGGTCAGGGAGGCTATTGCCAAAGGCGCGGCAGGATATATCGTTAAGCCCTTCAATGCGGCAAAAGTGGTTGATTCCATTGAGTCCACAGTCAAGGCGGTGCAAAGCGGGCTGCCAGCGTCATCCGAAAGTTGACCGGGCCAGTGGCGTCTATCCATATGCAAAGAAAACCCCCTCATTCCAGGCCGTGGCGAAGTGTTCGCTATGGCAGCCAACAGATAGCGGGATTTGGTGATCATCAGCCGATCGGCATGTTTCCCCCGGTTGGACGGATCGCCTCAGTCAGGAATAAACAATATGGTTGATGCAAATGCGGCCATTGCAGCGGTTACTGCTGAAATGGAAAAACTGCGGCGCACCTATGCCGATCGCCTGCCGGTAGAGATCGCTGAGTTGACAGCGCTCGCGGAAGGCTTGACCGGCTGCGAGTCTGGGCGCGCCACGCTGGAGGCATTGCACCAGCGCCTGCACAAACTCGCCGGATCGGGCGGCACCTTTGGATTTTCTTTGCTGAGTACGCAATCGCGCAGCCTTGAACATCAAGCCCAAAGCTGGCTGGCTGGATCGCTGGCCAGTGCGGAAGTCGAATCCCTGCGCGACTTTGCAGTAAACATCGCGGCCTTGACCCATACCTTGAGTGAAGGCCAGTCTGCTGAATATGCCGCGGTGCCCGCTCATGCCGCTATGCGGACTGATGCTGGAATGGTCCTTCGGGTCTGGATGGTGGAAGACGATGTTCTGCTTGGAAAAGAGTTAACACACCAGCTGGAACCGTTCGGCTTTGAGGTTCGATTGTTTACCCGGATCAGCGATGCCGAATCTGCTGCCGCAGAGAAATCCATGCAACCTGATATCTTGATCATGGATGTTCTGTTTGCGGAGGGGGACGAAAACGCCACCGAAGTATTAACCGCGCGCCCAGTATTGGGCTCTCTGGGGTGTCCCTTGATATTTATATCGTCGCAAGGGGGGCTCCAGTCACGTGGACGCGCTGCGCGTTTGGGGGCAGAGGGTTATTTTCTGAAACCCCTGGACGTGCCACGTCTGGTTGAGCGTTTGGAGTACGTCGTCGAAAGACGCCGGGCATCTCCGCAGCGGGTGTTGATCGTCGATGACGATGTCAGTTTGGCAGCGCATTTTCGCCTGGTTTTGTGCGGGGCCGGCATGGAGGTGGACGTTCTGTCCCAGCCTGATGAAATCATCGAACGGGTCTCGGCTTTTCGTCCGGAACTGGTCCTCATGGACATGCACATGCCGGACTATTCGGGGACTGACCTGGCGGGCGTGATCCGCCAGCATGACAACTGGATTGGCCTGCCTATTGTCTACCTTTCAAGTGAAACGGATTTTGACAAACAGGTTCTGGCACTCAGCCATGGTGCGGACGACTTCCTGACCAAACCCATTCCGGACGCACACCTTATTGCGGCTGTCCGCGTTCGTGTTGACCGGACCCGCCAGCTTGGCGACCAAATCACCAAGGACAGCCTGACCGGACTGCTCAAACACGCCAGCATCAAGGAGGCTGCAGAGGTCGAAGTGATCCGTTCAAAACGCAGTGATACGGCTGTTACGTTTGCGATGCTGGATATCGACCACTTCAAAACGATAAACGATACGCATGGTCATGCGGTCGGAGACTTGGTGATTAAATCCATTGCAACCTTGCTGCGGCAACGCCTGCGGAAATCCGACCTCATTGGCCGCTATGGGGGGGAGGAATTCCTTGTGGTGCTGCCGGAATGCGATTCCAAATCTGCGCGCCAGATACTCGAAGATATCCGCACGCGTTTTGCTGCATTGCAATTCAGCCATAACGGACAATCATTCAATTGCACCTTGTCAGCGGGCCTGGCCTGTTCAGTGGAGAGCCCTGAAGCCGGTTCCGCCGAACTGCTTATCCTGGCCGACCGTGCGCTTTATGCGGCGAAACGGGGCGGGCGAAATCGGGTCGAGCTATTCGCCCAGGAAAAATAGGGAAACAGCCATGTCATGGATTCATGATTCATTTGGGGGAAGCATGTTTAAACCAATCATTTTTTTGCCGGCAAGTTTGTTGCTGACCGCAACGGCCATGGCGGCGGATGTGACCTATCGCAAGGATATCCGCCCGTTGTGGGAGGCCCGCTGCTCGGCTTGTCATGGTGCAGCATCGCCTTATCTGGGCGACTTCCTGGAGAACCAGAGCACATTCATGAAACAGCTGCAGGGCCCCCGCATGGACACCTATGCGGACCTGATCTTTTTTGTTGGCTGGCCAGACACAGGTGCGATCATGCGCCGGCTCGACGACGGCAAGAACAGCAAGGACGGCAAGCCGGGAAACATGTACGCGTTTCTCGGTGCAACGGATGAAGAGCGGCAGACAAACTTCAAGGTCTTCAAGGCCTGGGTAGGCGAGGACGCCTGGAATCACAAACGCTGGGATGCCAAGGGCGATATGCCGGGCGTGACCAAGGAAGAGCTATCCAAAATAAAAGTGAAGTATTGATTCTGGCCATGCCTGAAGACTGAATTCCCCGACTGGATCTTGCGCTTCCGCCATAAAAGCGCGGCTTCATCCTTGCCATGCAGATGAAGGGTTTCTTGTGGCCTCACTGTCATAAAGGAAATGAAATGAAGAAAGTCGCATTTGCTGTTGCGGGTATTGTCCTGTTTTCTTCCTCGGTGCATGCAGCGGCAACCCTGGATGCCGATGCCGTCAGGAAGCTGATTACAGGCAACACAGCCCATGGCTTGAAAAACGATGGTTCAACGGCGAAAAACTATTTCTCCCCGGATGGAAAACTGGTTCGCCAGGATGGGGAGGCGATTCTGGAAGGAAGCTGGAGCGTCAAGGACAATGGTACGCAATGCGTTGAGGGCTTGCCTGGCGGCTGCGCTACGATCGTCCGCAATGATGACGGAAGCTACGACCGGGTATTGCCAAACGGGAAGGTCCCACTGAAATGGACCTCGTTTACAAACGGAAAGGATTTTTAACGCGTGGGTTCCGTGCACTGCTGAAGACGTGCCCAGCCCTTAAGCGTGCTTCTCAGGCATGCGGACTTGATTGGAGGCCTGTCAAACAGTCGAGGTTTTCCATGTTGCGTGAATATGGGGGGGCGGGGCAATGAATCGATCGACCACTGCGGTCGTTTTATCTGCGCTGGTTATGCCCGGTGCGGGCCAGCTCTACCTGAAGCATGTCTGGCGTAGCATGGCCTTCATCGGGGTGAGCCTGACGTGTCTGTGGTTCATTGGGGTGCGAGCAATGCAGCAAGCCTCGGCAGTGCTGCTACAGATGGAATCTCATGAAGGCGCATTGGATGCGGCCCAAATGGCTGAGTGGGTCAGTCAGTCGCAAGAGGGACCGGGCAGCATGGTTGCTACGTTGGCGGTGCGGATGCTGCTTGTGTGCTGGGTGGCGGGGATGATCGATGCGCACCGGCTGGGCAAGCGCGAGGGGAGCCGTGCCACACCGGTGCAATAGTTTTGCATGCGGCACCCCCTTGATTGTTGCACGCAGGTTACCAGGACGGCCGCAACGTACCCGGGTGCCACGCCTGTTTCGCCGGCGGGCACCCCCGTGTTGGCTGCAGGTGTGGCGCTTAGGGGTTGATAAAGAATTTTGCCTTTTGAATGTTGGAGGCGACCCCGAATGTCCTGAGGTCGCTCTTGTCGCAGATGCCGTCTCCATTCGCATCCGGAATCACGGCAGGGGCGTCATTGAATATGCCGTCCTGATTCAGGTCGGCTGCCACGGCAACCAGAATGTTGCTCACCGTGTTGACGCCAAAATTGGGCGCGCCTACCAGCCAGGTGTCCCACAATTCGGTCGAGCCTTCCTTGATGTCGGTCACACCGGTCAGATTGAACAGGTTCGCGATGTTCTGGCAGCTTTTTGCGCCTGGGGCTGTCGTGTCGAGCAGGACGATCAACCCCGGCAAGCGATCGTCGACACCGAGTGAGAAGGTGCCAGGAAAAGGCGCCACATTATTGTGCCCGGCGGGCCCCGTCAGTTGAAATCCGGTGAATCCGGTTGCGGCCAGCGGGTGCTCAAAGCTAATGGCGAGATCGACGAACCATCCGCGTCCGCCCACGCCGACCCGATCCCCATTCCTGGGGGCGAACATCTTGATATCAACCGTCCGTTCAAATTCGCTTGCAAGCGTGCCCAGGCTGGATAAGGCAGCAACCATTGCTGTCATGCCGAGCAGGCCGTATTTCACTGTGTTTGCGTTCATGTGATCTCCTTGGTGTCAGGTAAGAGGGGGATACCCCATAGGCGCTAACAGTTGGCCCCAGGGTTTTATTCCGGGGCGGAATAAATTAGCCCTGGACATGCCGGCGGTCCGAATGAAGTGATAAATGGGCGGCTTCCGTTTTGCCCGGCCTGATGAAACAATGAGCAAACAGGATGGTTCTGGGTGCGCAGCGGGTTTTGCTGGCCATGCTGCGCGAGTCGGCGGCCCGCGTCCGCCGCGTTCAAGAGGAGAAGTGCATGCCCGCATTGCCTGCGTCCGAGGTGCCGTCGTCCCCTGAAAACATGCCGTTTGCCGCGCCTTGCCGAACGCTGGACAGGACGGCTCCGTTGCGCTGGCTGCGATTGGGGTGGGCTGACCTCATGCGGGCGCCGCGACTCAGTCTGGCCTACGGCGCAGTCCTGACGGCGCTCAGTGTGTTGATCGCGGCGTTGTCCTGGCGCTATGGCCTGGCCGCGCTTTACCTGGGGTTGGCCACTGGCTTCATCTTTGTGGGGCCGATACTGGCGGTGGGCTTGTATTCCATCAGTCGGCAGTTGAGCATGGGCCGCACGCCGGTGATGGGTTACTGCCTGCGCGAGGGTTGGCATCACATTAGGGAATTGCTGGTGCTGGGGATAGTGCTGCTGGTGGTTATGCTGGTGTGGGCGCGAGCGGCAGCAACGCTGCATGTGTTTTTTCCGGTGGAGTCCAACCCGGGTTTCGATCAATGGCTGCCTTTTCTGGGAATAGGCAGCGGGGTGGGGGCGTTGTTCACCCTGATTGTTTTTTCGATCAGCGCTTTTTCGCTGCCCATGATCATGGACCGCAAGGTGGATTCCATTACCGCGGTAGTGACCAGTGTCAATGCCGTGTTGCGCAACAAAAAGCCCCTGTTGCTCTGGGCCTGCCTGATCGGGCTGTCCGTCGTGCTGGGGTTTGCCACCGCATTCGTGGGCTTTGCCGTGCTGCTGCCGCTGATTGGCCATGCCACCTGGCATGCTTACCAGGAAACGATCGATGCTTCGGGCTGGCCGCAGAATGAAGCGAGTCAGGGAGACACTGCTTATTGATCCGGCACGCATTAAACGGGATTGCATATGTAGGTCGGCAATACTTTGCCGACA
>JADMKH010000172.1 GCA_018780025.1 Thiobacillus sp. | reverse complement strand
TACTTTGCTGCGGTGCAGGCTGGAATGGGTAGAAACTACAAACCGATGCGGGAAATTTTCAGACGGGTGGTACAGGCCAGCAATTAACGTGCTTTAGCTGGATGCTTGGCCGCAGTGGGTGGCAGTGCGCGTTCCGCTGCTTTTTTAACGCCTTCAATCGCCATTGAAGACAGCACGTTAGCGCGCAAAGCGCGCTGATAGTCCTGCGCATCGCGCAAGTGTGGGTTCTGCTGGAGCAAGGATTTAGGAGCCATGTACGCACTATATGGAACCTGGGGCGATTATTCAACCGTCGCAAACGCGTGCGCACTTGCAAGACATGGATACAGACTGGCATGGCCAGACTGTGCTGATTTAACGGGCACAACAACGGCGCTCTTGTGCGGGGCGTAGTCGCAGACTGGCAAGCCAGACTGCGGTAATTTGTGGAAATTCAGATTTGACTTGGCAGCATGTGCCAGATTTTCTTGTCCGGAAGTCTCAAACCACCCCTAAGAAGTCAGGCAACCTATGACACACATGCAATTTCGCGCGGAATTTGAAGCGGGCCGATCCCTTGAGTTCGTGCCGGCCAGTGTTGAACCGCTTGGTTTACCTGAATTGTGGCGAACCCTTAAAGAGGAAATTCCTACATACGATATGAAGTTCGTAGCCAGGAATGCTTACGTTGATGGTGCAATGCAAGCAGGCACGGCAACCATTAACGCAAAGATGAATTTTCATGAGGTACCGTCACCATTCGCGTTGGTGCAAGGCGGCTGGTTGCCTATGCCATTGGTGATACCCCAACAATTTCTCGTTGATAAGAATGTAGTAGCTCATCTGAGAACGCTAAATAGTGGAATCCCAAGTGAAAAGTTAAAATCATTCAAATGGTGGATGAAGTTCTTCGAGGAAGGCTCAGCAACATTTAATCCATTGCCGTTTGCATGGGAAGGCGGTCTGCGAAAGACTCCTAGCTTCGCAGAATTTGTCACAGCATTCCAGGAAGGAACAACGGAAATACGCGAAGCCATTCCAAAATGCACCATAGCCACCTTCGGTCAATCCGAGTATAGGGCGGCATACCAAATGATTCTGGATTTCGAGTCTCGAACAACAAAGGAATCAAGGTTTCTAATGTCGGTTTCTCCGATGTTGTTCGAACGGGTAAACCGCAAAAATCAAGAAAAAATCTTAAACGCGATAATTTTCGAAGCTAAAGCATGTGATATTGCGCCAATGTCAATTGTAGTCGTTGCCGCTCTCTCATGTCTCTACGATGATGTTCATGGGAACATATTTTCAATAGGCAGGAAATTACTTAAACCCAAACCAGCATATGACAGCAGAGCTGCGTTTAATGCCCTCGCGGACCTTCGACATATCGAGATCGCAGCCGCCGGCCAGATATATTTCGGCAAGCAGGGATTTGCACTTTCCACATGCGACATAGCGCTAGCGTCGTTGTGGTGCGCACTATCGCCAACTGGAACGTTCTCAGCCGAACATGAGATTGAATTTACATTTAACCTTTCACAAGAACTATTCCCTCGCTTGAATCACAATGAAATTCAACAGCTTCATGACAGGCTCGCAAACTAACTTCTAGCCCGCTAATGCAGCGGACAGCCTCCGGCGGCCACGGATCAGTAACGTTGAGCCTGCTACGGGGGAAATGCTTGACCGTCTGAAAATGACACATTTTTATCTGATAGGGAGCGACCTGAATTTGCGCTGTCTATCAGGTCTGAACTTCTACAGATGATTCCTTCCGGTTGTGCCTCACTGACATTGGGCATCATACAAGTGAGGTTTGGTGCAGTTGCTAGGCGCGGGGGTTTGATTTAAGCAGCTTTTGTACACACCAACCCCGCTTTTGCCGAGTGGTTTTTGTTTGCCCCTTGCCGTGGCGTCTTGAAACAATCGAAAAATTCTGAAAACTCTGTGGGCAAAGCTTCCGCAAGTGCCCACTAATCTCTTAGTATCGCCCGTCACAGTGGCGTCCGGCGGACTCGGCAAACTAAAGGTTTCAGGCCTCAAACCGTTATTAACGTTTATCGATTACATCATTTCTGGGCTGCGAGCCGATTTTGCCGTGGATTTATCTTGAATATTGAATCAGCGCTCCTCAACGTTCCCGACATGGGCAACGCACCCCCAAACCCTTCAGATGCATCGGCACGCGCTGCAGGCGTGCCTGACACCCTACTTGAATGCCTGCTTGTGGTGGTCCGTGCGCACGGCGGCACACTCAGCCACCAGGCAGCCATCGACGGGTTGCCCCTGGTCAACAATCGCCTGACCCCCTCGCTGTTCCAGCGTGCAGCCAAGCGGGCCGGGTTCTCCAGCAAGCTGATTCAAAAACCACTGGATGATCTCAACCCCGCCCTGTTTCCTGCTGTATTGCTGCTCAATAATGAGGAAGCCTGCATCCTGCTGGGCTGGAAAGACGAGGGCCGGACGGCCCGCCTGATTTTCCCCGAACTGGGCGAGGCCGAAGCCTTGCTGCCGCGCGATGAACTGGCCGCGCGTTATGCCGGCCACACCATCCTTGCGCGTCCCGAATTCCGTTTTGATGCGCGCACGCCTGAAGTCGGCCGGGTCAAGCATCGCCACTGGTTCTGGGGCACCCTGGCCGAGAACGCGCCGCTGTATCGGGATGTGCTGCTGGCGGCGTTCATGATTAACCTGTTCGCCATTGCGCTGCCATTGTTCACCATGAACGTGTATGACCGTGTGGTGCCCAACCATGCGATCGAAACACTGTGGATGCTGGCGGCGGGCGTGGGCATTGTGCTGATAGCCGATTTGGTGCTGCGCACGATGCGCGGCTATTTCCTCGATCTGGCCAGCAGCCGGGTCGACGTGCGGCTGTCTGCCTACATCATGGAACGCGTGCTGGGCCTGCGTATGGAAAACCGGCCGCTGTCTGCGGGGTCTTTTGCCGCCAATCTGCGCTCGTTTGAAACGATCCGCGATTTCATCACCTCGGCCACGGTAACCGCCTTTATTGACGTGCCGTTTGCGCTGATTTTCCTGGTGGTGATCGGCTGGATTGCCTGGCCGCTGATTCTCCCCATTCTGTTCGGCATGCTGCTGGTGGTGGCCTATGCCTTGACCGTCCACAGCAAGATGCACGAACTCTCTGAAACGACCTACCGTGCAAGCGCCATGCGCAACGCAACCCTGGTGGAAAGCCTGGTCGGGCTGGAGACCATCAAGGCACTCGGCGCCGAAAGCGTGATGCAGCGCAAATGGGAGCTAAGTGCAAACTTCCTGTCGCGCGTCGGCGCACAGCTGCGGCTGTTGTCGTCGTCCACCATCAACGGCGCGATGTGGGCGCAGCAATTTGTGAGCGTCATGGTTGTCGTGGTCGGCGTGTACCTGATTTCAGACGGCAATCTGACGCTGGGCGGCCTGATTGCCAGCACCATGCTGTCTTCGCGGGCGATGGCACCGATCGGCCAGGTCGCCGGTTTGCTGACGCAATACCACAACGCCGCGACCGCCCTGAAGTCGCTGGACAACATTTTGCAGCAGCCGGTTGAGCGGCCAGCAGATTCTAATTTTGTGGCCCGCCAGCATTTCACCGGCGATATCGAATTCAAGGATGTCGATTTCAGCTACCCCGAGCAGGATCAGACGGTGCTGCGCAACGTCTCGCTGAAAATTCGCGCCGGTGAACATGTCGCGATTCTCGGGCGCGTCGGCTCGGGCAAGACCACGCTGGAAAAACTCATCCTCGGCTTATACCAGCCCACCTCAGGCGCCGTGCTGGTGGATGGCATCGACCTGCGCCAGCTTGACCCTGCCGAACTGCGCCGCAACATCGGTTATGTGCCGCAGGATGTCACGCTGTTCTATGGCAGCCTGCGCGAAAACCTGACCATTGCCGCCCCCGCGGCCGATGATGCCGCTGTGCTGCGTGCCGCGCAGGTGGGCGGCATCATCGACTTCGTCAACAGCCACCCCAAGGGTTTCGATATGACCGTGGGCGAGCGCGGCGAATCGCTTTCCGGCGGGCAACGCCAGGCGGTTGCCATCGCGCGTGCCACCATTAACGACCCTCCCATCCTGCTGATGGATGAACCGACCGGTTCGATGGATCACTCCAGCGAAGAGGAAATCAAGCAGCAATTGAGCACTTATGCCGCAGGCAAAACCATGATCGTCATCACGCATCGCACCTCGCTGCTGGACCTGGTCGAGCGCATTATCGTGATCGATGCCGGCAAGATCGTGGCAGACGGTCCCAAGGCGCAAGTGGTCGAAGCCCTGCGCCAGGGCCGCATCGGGAAAGCAGCATGAAAGCTGGTTTGTTTTCCCTCATTTCCCGGGCTGCAGATCGCTCAACCGGGCTCTCCAGACATTCGCGGCCTTTGCTCGACCGCCTGTTCGCCCGCTGGATCCCCCCTCGCCCGGAAGAGTCACAAGGCTGGGCTGCCGATGCCAGCTGGGCGCGGCTCGATCAGGAACCGCTGCGCGCTCGTTATCTGCTGCGCTCCATCGTGGTCATCCTGATTGCCTTGCTGCTATGGGCAGCATTTGCGACGGTGGACGAGGTGACGCGTGGATCGGGCAAGGTCATCCCCACGCGCCAGGTGCAGATCGTGCAGGCGGTGGACGGGGGCGTGGTGGCAGAAATCCTGGTGCGGGAAGGCCAGTCAGTCGAAAAAGGACAGTCGCTGTTTCGCATCGATGAAACGCGCTTTACGTCCTCGCTGCGCGAAAATCGCGTGCAGTATTTGGCGCTGTTGGCCAAGGCCGCTCGCTTGCGCGCACTGGCTGAAAACACAGCTTTTCAGTTACCTGCCGAGATCGTAAAGGAAGACCCCGGTCTGGTTGAAGAAGAACGCAGCATGTATAACGCCCGGCGGAGCGAACTGGAAGCCCAGCTCAGTATCGCGCGCCAGCAACTGGAACAACGCAACCAGGAACTGGTCGAGGTGCGATCCCGCAAGGCACAGGCCGCACAGAGTTATGACCTCACCGCCAGAGAATTAGCCATGACCAAGCCACTCGCCGCTTCCGGCGCAGTTTCAGACGTGGAGCTGCTGCGGCTCGAGCGCGACGTCGGCCGCTATCGAGGCGAACGGGACCAAGCCTCTGCCCAAACCGTACGTCTGCAATCGGCCATCATAGAAGCCTCGCGCAAGGTTCAGGAACAGGAAATTTCGTTCCGCAACGAAATGCGCAACGAACTCGGTGAGACCGTAGCCAAGTTGAACAGCCTGTCCGAAGGCAGCACCGCTTTAAGCGACCGCGTCGAACACGCCAACATCAAGTCGCCGGTCAAGGGCACCATTAATCGTCTGCTGATCACCACCATGGGCGGCGTATTGCAACCCGGCAAGGAAATCGTGGAAATCGTGCCGTCCGACGATGCCCTGCTGCTGGAAGCGCGCATCTCACCCAAGGACATTGCTTTTCTACGGCCGGGATTACCCGCCATGGTGCGCTTCACCGCGTATGACTTCGCGATATACGGCGGGCTCGATGCCGTGATCGACCAGATTGCAGCCGACACCATCACCGACGAGGACGGCAATGCCTACTATCTGGTGCGCGTCAGAACCCTGAAATCGTCTTTGGGAAAATCCATGCCGATCATCCCGGGGATGGTGGCGGAAGTCGACATCAAAACCGGCAAGAAAAGCATTCTCGCCTATCTGCTCAAGCCGGTAACCCGTGCCAAGGCGCATGCCTTTACGGAGCGCTAGCGACATGAAGCGCCACGTATTCATCACCGCCCGTCCACAGCCGATCCCACGCTGGCTGGAAGCGTTTCCGGATGCCCTGCTGTTGTGCGGCCAGCCCACAACCCAACCCGACCCTGCCCCGTTGTCGAATGCCTCGGTTATCTGGTTGCATGGGGCCGAAGAAGGGCTGACCGGATCAGCCTGGGTGCGCGAAGTGCGCGCCATGGCGGAGCATGTGCCGATCATGGTGCTCTCGAACGTACCCGAAGACGCGCAAGGCATGGCGGTACTGGCAGCAGGGGCAACCGGCTATTGCAGCGCGCTGACCCTGCCAGCGGTGCTGCATCAGGTTGCCAGCGTCGTCGAACACGGTGGATTGTGGGTGGGCCCGCAGCTGATGCGCCGCTTTATGCAAGGGCTCGCAACGCGCAACCCCGGTTCCGCAGAATCCGCACTGGACCTGCTCAGCCAGCGAGAACGACAAGTCGCCGAAGCCGCTTCACGCGGCTCGACCAACAAGGAAATTGCACGCGCAATGGGTATTACCGAACGCACGGTGAAAGCACATTTGAGCGCCGCCTTTGAAAAACTCGGCGTGCGTGACCGCATGCAACTCGCCCTTCTCGTCAATGGTGTCGAAGACTCGACGCCCCTGCCTCAAAAAATCCACGCCTGACTGTACTTCGGTCCAATACGGAAACCGGATGCCAAGCCGTTAAGGTAGGTAGATGGGCCCGAATGGGCCAGCCAAATCACTTTTAAAAAGATCAGCCCCATGGATACGAGCGTTTCCACCCCCCAGGCAGTCGCCACCGTTATCTCAGTTGAAGGTCAGGCATTTGCCCGCGACCCGGCCGGACAAATGCGGGCGCTCAAGCCCGGCGACATTCTGCGGGAAGGCGACACCATCGTCACCATGCCAGGCGGACAGGTCCAGCTCGCTTTCCTGGAGGGACACATGCTCAGCCTTCTCCCCAACGAGACTTTTCAGTTCAGTGCCGAAACGTCTCCCACCTCCCGTCCCGATGTGGCCGAAGCATCACTCCCTGCAGGCGAGGCCGACCGCATTATCCAGGCTCTGGAGCGCGGCGAGAATATTGACGACCTGCTGGACCCCACGGCCGCCGGTCTCGACGGTGGCGGCAACAACGCCGGCAACGATTTCGTGCGGCTGTTGCGGATTGTGGAAGAAGTTTCATCGCAGGGTTTCCTCTTTGGAAACGGCGCATCCCGCGCGGGATTGTCGCAGCAGGATGACAACGATGCATTGGCTGGATTGGCGGCATCAAACACATTCAATTTCACGCCGGTAGCTTCGGATATCGTAGTGGCTGGGCAAGAGGATGCAGCCTCGATCAGCCTCACCCTGTCCGCCAGCGACATCGACGGCAGCATTGACAGCTACACCGTGGCCACGCTACCAAGAAACGGCACGCTATACAGCGATGCGGAACTAAGTTTGGTGATCGTCGCCGGTAGCAATATCGCCGGTTCGACTGTCTACTTCGTTCCGGATGCGAACTGGAACGGCAGTGCAGGCTTTAGTTACACCTCGACAGATAATCTGGGGCGTGTTTCGAACAGTGCAACAGCGACCTTCAATGTGTCCGCCGTCAATGATGCCGCCGCGATCTCCGGCGACAGCGCCGCGGCGCTGACCGAATCCAATGTCGCGCAGTCGACCGGCGGCACTCTGGCCGCCACCGATGTCGACAGCGCCAACAGCTTCGTCGCGCAGACCAATGTCGCCGGCAGCAACGGCTACGGGGTGTTCAGCATCGGCACCGACGGCGTCTGGACCTACGCCATGAACGCGGCCCACGACGCTTTTGTCGCCGGCACCGACTACACCGACAGTTTCACCGTCGCCACCGCCGACGGCACCAGCCAGCGCGTCACCGTCACCATCAGCGGCACCAATGATGCCGCCGCGATCTCCGGCGACAGCGCCGCGGCACTGACCGAATCCAATGTCGCGCAGTCGACCGGCGGCACTCTGGCCGCCACCGATG
>JADMKH010000122.1 GCA_018780025.1 Thiobacillus sp. | reverse complement strand
AGGAGCGCATGAAAGCCGCGCGCCCGTACGCCGAGAAAATCGCCCGTGTGGCGACCCACCTAGCCTACGCCCATACGGAATATAAACATCCGTTTGTGGCGGCGCGCGAAAACATTAAACGCGTTGGCCTGATTGTTGTCACCTCCGACATGGGATTGTGCGGGGGGCTTAACACCAACGTATTCCGAATGGCGGTGAGCCAGATGAAGCAGTGGGAAGCCGCGGGGGTGGAAATTGATGTCACCCCAATCGGCAACAAGGGGCTGGGTTTCATGCAGCGCCTGGGCGCCAACGTGGCGTCGCAGCTCACCGGTCTGGGCGACACGCCGCACATGGACAAGCTGATCGGGCCGGTCAAGGTCATGCTGGATGCGTATCTGGCTGGCAAGATCGACGCGCTGTACATCGTCTACAACCGCTTCGTCAACACGATGAAGCAGGAGCCGACGCTGACCCAGCTGCTGCCGCTGGCCAAGATGGAAGACGCAGGTGAAGCCAGCCTGAAAACGCACTGGGACTATATCTACGAACCCGATGCCAAGCCGGTGGTTGATGGCATGCTGATGCGCTACATCGAATCGCTGGTGTATCAGGGCGTGGCGGAAAACATCGCCTGCGAACAATCGGCACGGATGGTGGCAATGAAAGCCGCGTCCGACAATGCCAAAGACGTGATCGGCGAATTGAAGCTGGTGTACAACAAAACGCGCCAGGCTGCGATTACCAAGGAACTGTCAGAAATTGTGGCAGGCGCAGCAGCGGTTTGAACGTGCCCAAAGCAATGAATCAAGCAGCCACAGAATTTAATCTTCTTAGGAAACAAGCATGAGCAACGGAAAAATTGTTCAGATCATTGGCGCCGTGGTGGACGTGGAATTTTCACGTGAAGCCATGCCCGGGATCTTCGAAGCGCTGAAAATGCAAACCCCCGAACTGACCCTCGAAGTCCAGCAGCAGCTGGGCGACGGCGTGGTTCGCGCGATTGCGATGGGCTCCACCGACGGCCTGCGCCGCGGCATGGAAGTGCTCGCAACCGGCAACCCGATCATGGTGCCGGTCGGTCAGGCTACGCTCGGCCGCATCATGAACGTGCTGGGCACGCCGATTGATGAAGCGGGCCCGGTGAACGCCGACAAGCTCATGCCGATCCACCGCAAGCCGCCGGCATACGCCGACCAAGCCACCGCGGTTGAGATTCTGGAAACCGGCATCAAGGTGATCGACCTGATCATGCCAATCGCCAAGGGCGGTAAAGTCGGCCTGTTCGGCGGCGCCGGCGTGGGCAAGACCGTGACGCTGATGGAGCTGATCCGCAACATCGCGGTGGCGCATTCCGGCTTCTCGGTGTTTGCCGGCGTCGGCGAGCGTACCCGCGAAGGCAATGACTTCTATCACGAGATGAAAGAAGGCGGCGTGCTGGACAAGGTGGCGCTGGTTTACGGCCAGATGAACGAGCCCCCCGGTAACCGTCTGCGCGTTGCGCTGACCGGCCTGACCATGGCCGAATACTTCCGCGACGAAGGCCGCGACGTGCTGCTGTTCGTCGACAACATCTATCGCTACACCCTGGCCGGTACCGAAGTGTCCGCACTACTGGGCCGGATGCCGTCCGCGGTGGGTTACCAGCCGACGCTGGCCGACGAAATGGGCCGCCTGCAGGAGCGCATCACCTCCACCCGCACCGGCTCGATCACCTCGTTCCAGGCTGTGTACGTGCCTGCGGATGACTTGACCGACCCCTCGCCCGCCACCACCTTCGCCCACCTCGACGCAACCCTGGTGCTCTCCCGTCAGGTTGCCGAACTGGGTATTTACCCGGCGGTGGACCCGCTCGACTCAACCTCACGTATTCTCGACCCGCAAGTGGTCGGCGAGGAGCACTACGGCGTCGCTCGCGCAGTGCAGGGCACGCTGCAGAAGTACAAGGAATTGCGCGACATTATTGCGATTCTGGGTATGGACGAGTTGTCGCCCGAAGACAAGCTGGCGGTGTCCCGCGCACGGAAAATCCAGCGCTTCCTGTCGCAGCCCTTCTTCGTTGCTGAAGTGTTTACCGGCGCACCCGGCAAGTACGTCACGCTAAAAGAGACCATTGCCGGCTTTAAGGCAATTGTGGACGGTGAATACGATCACTTGCCCGAGCAGGCCTTCTACATGGTCGGCGGCATCGAAGAAGCCGTCGAAAAAGCGAAGACGATTCAATAAACAAGGGATCAGGGGTTGGAATTCAGGATTCAGGAAAAAGCGCGGCGTAGCCGCACCAGCCCTGCTCCCTGCCCCCTGATCTCTACGAGGTTACAAAATGGCCATGACCATACACGTCGACATCGTCAGCGCAGAAAAATCGCTCTACTCCGGCCTCGCCGAAGTGGTGATTGCCCCCGGCCAGCGCGGCGAGCTCGGTATTTATCCGCGTCACACCCCGCTGTTGACCACGCTCAAACCCGGTTCGGTACGCATCAAGGTGCCGAATCAGGCTGAAGAAGAGCTTGTCTACGTGTCGGGCGGCATTCTGGAAGTGCAGCCCAATACGGTAACCATTCTGTCCGACTCCGCGATACGCGGGGCGGACCTCGATGAAGCCAAGGCGCTCGAAGCCATGCGCGCAGCTGAAGAGGCCATGAAGGACAAGGCCGCGAGCATCGACTATGCGCAAGCGCAGATTGAATTGGCGCAAGCAGTCGCCCAACTCGCAGCAATCAAGAAGTTGCGCAAGTAGAACGGACTCAACAAGGCAGGGATAAAAAAGGCATCCAGCTGGATGCCTTTTTTTATGGGTTAAACGGTAGCGGGAAGCCTGATGGCGATGTTTTCAAGTGGAGAGGCTTTGTTTGTGAAGTAACGTAAACCCTTTAACGGTTCTATTTGTTTTTCTGGTTTGCTTGCTACAATTTACAGATCAAAGTGGTGATGAACGGCAATAAAGAGCTTGATGTTGATGTGACAGGCTGCAAGAGCGACCGCATCGCAGTAGAGTAAATGCCTACGCTGCTTGTAGCAGCAGGTCACCGGCCCACTTGATGCCAGTTAGGGTCTATTAAAGTTGTCAAGATTACGTGGTTCTCAATTTAGCGAAGCTTCGCGTAATGCAGTCTGGTTAAAGGGTTTACGCCGATACTTAAAACGTAGTTCATATAGGGAGATAAAAGTGCACATTAAACCTTTACTGATTCAGGCGCTGGGCGCATGCCTTCTGGCTTCGGGTGCCATGTCAGCTCACGCTGCCACAGATGTCTTTTACGATCCATCCAATGTAGCCAGCCCGTCGGGTAAAACAACAGGTTTCGAGCTGTATGGAACAATCGGCTGCCCGGGCCGCGGATTATTCGATACAGCATGCCCGAAACCCAAAGCGGCAGAAAAGGATAGCGACGGTGATGGTGTCGTCGACAGCAAGGATAAGTGCCCTAACACCCAGGCCGGCCGCAAGGTCAACGCAGAAGGCTGCGAACTGGATAGCGACGGCGATGGCGTTGTCGATGGTCAGGATCGCTGCCCGAACACTGCCGCCGGACGCAAGGTCAATGCCCAGGGTTGTGAACTGGACAGCGATGGTGACGGTGTCGTCGACAGCCAGGACAAGTGCCCCAACACGCCCGCAGGCCGCAAGGTCAATGCTGAAGGCTGCGAACTGGATAGTGATGGCGATGGAATCGTCGATGCCCAGGACAAGTGCCCCACGGTATTCGCCAAAACCGCCGATGGATGCCCGCTTCCTGTAGTCGCGGTTCCCAAGAAACTAGTGCTGGAGGGGGTTAACTTCGATAACGATAAAGCGGATTTGCGTCCCGAAGCCCTGACCGTTCTTGACCAGGCTGCGGACAGTCTGAAGGAGTGGGGCGATGTCAAAGTCGAAGTGGCGGGTCATACCGACAGCGTGAGCAGCGACAAGCACAACTTGCGCCTGTCACAGCGCCGTGCGGATGCGGTTCGGCGCTACCTGATCAGCAAAGGGATTGCGGCTGACCGGTTGACGGCCAAGGGCTACGGCGAATCCAGCCCGGTTGCTGGCAATGATACGGCTGCTGATCGCTACAAAAACCGCCGCGTAGAACTGGTACCCATGAAATAACGGGTTCTGGATAAAAGAAAAACGGGGCCTTTGGGCCCCGTTTTTCATGTTCGCCTGTAACCCCGGTCAAGAAAACAATGCGCGCGCAATATCGCGATATTTATCGGACCGGACCGGTCCGAGCGCTTTGCGCTCAGGCAAGTTTTCTGGAATGTAGATGAATGAAAAAGGCAACCTGCGGGTTGCCTTTTTCATTCGGGCTGCTGCGCTCTGGCTTTATACTGGCCGCACATTTTGCGCACTCTCCAGACAGATACGAATGAATACCAGTCTTGAAATTCTGATTCTCGCGGCGGGCAAAGGGACACGCATGCGCTCCGATCTGCCCAAGGTGTTGCACCGGCTTGCAGGCAAAACCCTGCTGGGTCACGTGGTGGATACTGCCCACGCGCTCGGTGCCGCGCAAATCTGCGTGGTGTATGGTTTCGGCGGCGAGGCGGTGCCGCAGGCTCTGGATGATGGTGCGTTGACATTCGTACTCCAGGCCGAGCAACAGGGTACCGGCCACGCCGTGAAGCAGGCGCTGCCACAGCTTGCGGACGATGGTGTAACGCTGGTGCTGTATGGCGATGTGCCGTTGACGCACATGAGCACCCTGCAGCCGCTGGTCGCGGCCGCACGGGCAGACAAGCTGGGGTTGCTGACCGTGGCGCTGGCGCATCCGGACGGCTATGGACGCATCGTGCGCGAGAACGGCAAGGTCGTCCGCATCGTCGAGCACAAGGATGCATCAGCCGCAGAACGGGCGATCCAGGAAGTCAATACGGGCATCCTCGCGGTGGCGACGCGCCATCTCAAAAGCTGGATCGCCGAACTGAAAAACGACAATACGCAGGGTGAATATTACCTGACCGACATCATTGCCCTGGCGGTGCGTGATGGGGTGGTAATCGATACGCACCAACCCGGCTACGAGTGGGAAGTGCTGGGTGTAAACAGCAAGGTGCAACTGGCCGGGCTCGAGCGCATTCACCAGGGCGAAATTGCGCAGGCGCTGCTCAATGACGGCGTGACCTTGATGGATCCGGCGCGAATTGACGTGCGCGGCGCGCTGACATGCGGGCGCGATGTGGTGATAGATGTCAATTGCGTGTTCGAGGGTCAGGTACAACTGGGCGATGGCGTGCAAGTGGGCGCTAACTGTGTGCTGCGCAATGCGGTTGTGGCGGCAGGCACCCGTATCGACGCCTTTACCCTGATCGACGATGCAAAAATCGGTGAAGCCAACCGGCTGGGGCCGTTTTCTCGCATTCGCCCCGGCACCACGCTGGCGCGCGACGTTCACGTCGGCAACTTTGTTGAAATCAAGAACAGCCAGATCGACGACGGCTCCAAGATCAATCATCTGTCCTACGTGGGGGACACCACCATGGGCAAAAAGGTCAACATTGGCGCGGGCACGATTACCTGTAATTATGATGGGGCGAACAAGCACCGCACGGTGATCGAGGATGACGTGTTCATAGGCTCCGACACGCAGCTGATCGCACCCGTTACGGTGAGGAAGGGTGCGACACTGGGCGCCGGTACCACGCTGACCAAAGACGCCCCTGCTGGAGAGCTGACGTTATCGCGTGCCAAACAACTGACGCTCAGTGGCTGGCAGCGCCCGATCAAACCAAAAAAGGAAAGCTAATCATGTGCGGCATTGTCGGCGCAGTAGCGCAACGTAACGTCGTTCCCATCCTGCTCGAAGGCCTGCGCCGCCTGGAATACCGCGGCTACGATTCGGCCGGGCTGGTGATTATCAATGGGGGGTTGAAGCGGGTACGCAGTGTCGGCCGTGTCGCGTCATTGACCGCAGACTGCGCAGCGCAGCAGGTCCATGGCCATATCGGGATAGCACACACGCGCTGGGCCACCCACGGCGCGCCTTCGGAAGCCAATGCCCATCCGCATGTGAGCGGCAGGCTGGCAGTGGTGCACAACGGCATTATTGAAAACCACGAAGCGCTGCGTGCGCGGCTCATGGGCGCCGGGTTTGCCTTTGCCTCGGAAACCGACACCGAGGTGATTGCCCACCTGATCGAGTTGTATTACCGGCAGTCGAAAGACCTGCTCGAAGCTACCCGCAAGGCCGCCGCCGAACTGGAAGGCGCATACGCAATCGGCGTGGTAAGCGAGGATTCGCCCAATCGACTGGTGTGCGCCCGCAAGGGCAGCCCGCTGCTGATCGGGCTGGGCATTGAGGAAAACTTCATTGCTTCCGACGTGTCGGCGCTGCTGCCGGTGACGCAGCGCGTGATGTATCTGGAAGAAGGCGACGTGGCCGATATCGGACTGCTGTCGGTGAACGTGTACGACGCAGCAGGCAACAAGGCTGACCGCAGTGTGCATATTTCAGAACTGTCGGCCGACATGGCCGAGCTCGGTAACTATCGCCACTTCATGCAAAAAGAGATCCACGAGCAGCCGCGTGCGCTGACGGATACGCTGTTGCATGCGGTGGCGCAGGATCACGTTCAGCCGGAATGGTTCGGCTATGACGCCGCTGCCATTCTCGGCCAGGTCAATGCGGTCACCTTTCTGGCTTGCGGCACCAGCTTTCATGCCGCGAAAGTGGCCACATACTGGCTGGAAGAAATTGCGGGCATCCCGGCCCATGCCGAAGTCGCCAGCGAATACCGCTACCGCACGTCGGTGCCCAACCCCAATGCACTCGTTGTCACCATTTCGCAATCGGGTGAAACCGCCGACACGCTGGCCGCGCTGAATCATGCCAAATCGCTGGGCCAGGACAAGACGCTTACCATCTGCAACGTGCCGGAGTCGGCGCTCACGCGCGCATCGCGGCTCAAGTTTCTGACCCGTGCCGGGCCGGAAATCGGGGTCGCCTCGACCAAGGCATTTACCACCCAACTGGCCGGCCTGTTTCTGCTGACGCTGGTGCTGGCCAAGCTACGCGGCCGCTTGACGCCGGCACAGGAATTTGAACATCTGGTTGCGCTGCGCAGCTTGCCGAACAAGTTGCAACAAGTGCTGGCACTGGAGCCAGAAGTTGAAGCCTGGTCACATCGATTCGCCAACAAGCATCACGCCTTGTTTTTGGGGCGCGGCGTGCATTATCCGATTGCGCTTGAAGGCGCGCTGAAGCTGAAAGAGATTTCCTACATACACGCCGAAGCTTACCCGGCGGGTGAGCTCAAGCACGGGCCGCTGGCGCTGGTGGACGAAGACATGCCGGTGATCACGATTGCGCCCAACGATCAGTTGATCGGTAAACTGAAATCGAACCTGCAGGAAGTCCGCGCGCGGGGCGGTGAGCTCTATGTGATGGCCGACGGCGATGTGGGCATCGAGGAATCCGAATTCGTGCATGTCATCAAATTGCCCGGTGGCCACAATGGTGCGCTGTCGCCCATATTGCACACGGTTCCCCTTCAAATGCTGTCGTACCACGTGGCATTGCAAAAGGGCACCGACGTGGACAAGCCGCGCAATCTGGCGAAAAGCGTGACGGTTGAATAAGGTTTGAACCGGCAGCGAATGCTGCCGGGGGACAAGCGTGGCGGCGCAATGCCGCTGAAAAACAGGATCGCGGCTCAGTGCCGCTTGTGGTCTTCTTTCAGCGCCAGGGTGGCGACCTGGACGCGATTGCGCAAACCCAGTTTTTCCATGATGTTGCGCAGGTGATTGCGCACGGTGTTTTCCGAC
>JADMKH010000276.1 GCA_018780025.1 Thiobacillus sp. | reverse complement strand
CCTTCCCGGTCTCCGCGCCCGGCTCGGCGGGGATGGAAATGTGCTTTGTGAATCTGGTCGAGCCGGGCGACAAGGTCATCGTCTGCCGCAACGGCGTGTTCGGCGGCCGCATGCTGGAAAACGTCAAGCGCACCGGTGGCGTGCCGGTGGTGGTCGACGACGCCTGGGGCGCACCGGTCGATCCGCAAAAAGTACGCGACGCGTTCAAGGCCAATCCCGATGCCAAAATTCTCGCCTTCGTCCATGCCGAGACTTCGACCGGCGCACAGTCGGATGCCGAAGCGCTGGGCAAGATCGCGCAGGAATTTGGCGCCCTCATCATCATGGATTGCGTCACCAGTCTTGGCGGTACGCCGCTTTACATGGATAAATGGGGCATCGACGCGGTGTATTCCGGCAGCCAGAAATGTCTGTCGTGCACGCCGGGCCTGTCGCCCGTGTCCTTTTCCGAGCGCGCCATCAACCGCATCAAGGCGCGCACCACCGTCGTGCAAAGCTGGTTCCTCGATCTGAATCTGGTGCTGGGCTACTGGCAGTCCGCCGGCAAGCGCACCTACCACCACACCGCGCCGATCAACCCGATGTACGGCCTGCACGAAGCGCTGGTGATCCTCGAAGAAGAAGGCCTGGAAAACGCCTGGGCGCGTCACCGCACGATGCACGAAAAACTCAAGGCCGGGCTCGAAGCCATGGGCTTGCGCTACGTGGTCGAGGCATCCGCGCGGCTGCCGCAGCTGAACTCGATCTACGTGCCGGAAGGTGTGGACGAAGCCGCGATCCGCGCGCGTCTGCTCAACGAATTCAATCTCGAAATCGGCGCCGGCCTCGGCGACATGTCGGGCAAGATCTGGCGTATCGGCCTGATGGGCTACTCGGCCAAGCAGGAAAACGTCGATTACTGCCTGAAGGCGCTCAAGGCCTGCCTGCCCTGATTCGATGCCGTGCGTGGGCGCAGCATGAAAGCCTTTTTGATTGATGCAAACAGCCAAACCGTCAGTCCGGTCGAACTGACTGACGGTCTCGCCGGCATTCGCACACTGATAGGTTTCGATACGGTCGACTCCGACGAAATCGACGCCAGCGGCGACAGGCTGTTTTTCGACGAGCGCTGCTTTCTGCGCGACCAGGCCGGCAAAGGCCGCTTCAAACTCGACAATCTGGCTCCGCTTGCGAATAAAGCGGTGGTGGCCGGTTCAAGCGACGGCGGCGCCACTCTCAAGGAAGCTGCCGTCGATCCCGGCGCGCTGCAGGCGCGCATTACCTGGCTGTAAACATCCGGGAACGCTCAAGCCTCAGGCCTGGTTGACCGAGTGCACCGGGGTTGTTCCAGCGATCTGACCATCATAGTTTTCCGCCATCCAGACCTCGAAAGCCGCCGCACCCATCGGCCGGCTGATGAAGTAGCCCTGCGCCTGATCGCACCGGGCTTCGCGGAGAAACTTCAATTGTTCCCGTGTTTCCACCCCTTCCGCGACGACAGTCAGCCGCAGATTATGGGAAAGGGCAATCACCGCACGCACGATGGCAGTGTCGTCCGGGTCCACGCCCACATCCTTGACGAAGGAGCGATCGATCTTGAGCGTGTCGAGGGGAAAGCGCTTCAAATAGGCAAGCGATGAATAGCCGGTGCCGAAGTCATCCATCGATATCTTGACCCCCATCTTTTTGATGTTTGCCAGGGCCGTCTGGCTGCTGACGCTATCTTCCATCAACAGGCTTTCCGTTACTTCCAGTTCGAGTTGGTCCGCGGGCAAGCCGGCGTCATTCATCGCCGATCGTATGATTGCGATCAGGCTCTCATCGCAGAACTGGCGCGCCGACAGATTCACCGCCATGCTCAGACGCATCCCCCCGCGAGCCCAATCTACAGCTTGCTCGCACGCTGTTCGCAACACCCAGGCGCCAACCGGAACGATCAAGCCCGTCTCTTCCAGCAAGGTAATAAACTCGGTCGGAGGCACCAGGCCTTTCCGCGGCGAACGCCAGCGCAGCAACGCTTCGACGCCGCTGATCAGATTGGTGCGTAAATTCAGTTTGGGCTGATAAACCAACTCAAATTGATTCAACTCCAGGGCTTGACGCAGCTCGGCTTCAAGCAAAAGCCGCTCTTCAGCATTCGCATTGAGATCGTCCGTGTAGAACTGAAAATTGTTGCGCCCCAGCGCTTTTGCCCGGTACATCGCAACATCGGCGTTACGGATCAGGTTATCGAGATCGTCATCGTCGAAAGGGAAAACGGTAATGCCTATGCTCGCCCCCACGAAGGCCTGATGACCATTCAGGTCGAAGGGAATGGCCAATGCCGAAACAATGCGCTGGGCAATGCGCGTAATCTCGTCGATGTGCTTGATGTCTTCCAGCACAAGCGTGAACTCGTCGCCTCCCAGTCGGGCCACCGTGCAGCCGAACAATTCCTCCCGGGCAGCGGACAGCGCAATCGTATCGCTGAGCCGCACGCACTGTCGCAGGCGCTCCGCCACCTGCTTGAGCAACTGGTCGCCAACCTGATGGCCCAGGCTGTCGTTGACCTGCTTGAAGCGATCGAGGTCCAGATACAACAGGCCAACCAGATGCTCCGCCCGTTGCGCCCGCTGCATGGCGCCCGCCAGGCGATCGCGGAACAGCGCGCGGTTGGGGAGCCCGGTCAGGTGGTCGTAGTTGGCGAGGTAGACCATGCGCTGTTCGGCCCGCTTCTGTTCAGTAACATCGCGGGCGACCGTGAGCGAGCATAACGCGTCGCCGACCTCGGTTATTTCGGACGAGACCAGCATATCCCGGTGTTCGCCGCTCTTGGTGAGCAGCGTCATTTCAAGATTGTGGACAGGCTGTCCCAGTCGCAACTGCTGCATGGCGCGCGCAATGACATCCTCGTCAGCCCAGAGCGCCACGTCACCGTGGGTACGCCCGACAACCTCCGGCAGGGTATATCCGGAGAGCTGTGCAAAGCTCTTGTTCACATTGATGATGCGCCCGTCTTCGGCGCGGCAGATCATCCCGGGATCCGGACTCGCGTGGAACGCCTGGCTAAACAGATGCTCCGACTGGCGCAGACTGGCCAGGGCACGATTGAGGGCGCGCAGCGGAACAATTTTCAGCGCGGCAAACAGGGCTGACGCCAAGACAAAACCGAACAGTGCGACCAGCGCAGTTGTCACGAGCAGGGGCCGCAACGAACGGTTGACCTCGAAATACGCCACCACTTTTCCGCGATACATGACGGGCTCACGTATCGAGATCACGGGGGCCGAAACGAAGAAGGCATCACTGATGGCAATTTCCTCGCCATCGGCGCCGAGTATCCGGCGCTGCTCGGGGTATTCCGCCCTGATGCGATCCTCCTCGAGCAGAAAATCAATCAAGCGGCTCTCCTGGAACCGCCAGCTTTCAGGATTTTCCTGGATGAATTCGGAGACCAGCTTCGCGTTGAACTGACTCTCGGTACCGATTTCCCCAACCTGATACTGGTAGGACAAGGCGAAGTAGCCCAAGGGCAGGCACACGGCGACGATCAGCGCGACCGTTCCGGCGATCCACGTAATGGTCGAAGTGATCTGGGAGGTTTTCTTGTCGCTCACGTGCTCGTTCCAGCTTGACGCCATCCGGGAACTGAAAGCGCCATGACCAGCCTGATAACCCGCGCGGCATCAGGCATGCTGGTGCGGAAAAGCGGCAAACGAGTATACATAGCGACTCCCTAAAACAGACGCTGAAAACGTTGGCCCTGCCATGCAGAGCAGCAGGCCGGATAAACGGTGTATCGGCCTGCAAAGGGAAAAGTTAATACCCGATGTGGCCGCGCAAAGCGCCGCGACCCCTATCCATGCCCGGCTTACAAACCCAGTCGCTGCCAGATGGATGTCGTCGGCCCCGCCTGGTTCATGGTGTAGAAGTGCAGGCCCGGCGCGCCGCTGGCCAGCAGGCGGTCACACAGGTCAGTAATCACATCCAGTCCGAAGGCACGGATCGACGGTAGATCGTCGCCGTAGGTTTCCAGCTTTTTCCGCAGCCAGCGCGGGATTTCGGCACCGCAGGCATCGGAAAAGCGCGCCAGCTGGACATAATTACCGATGGGCATGATGCCTGGAACGATGGGAATCGCGACGCCCTGCGCGCGCGCATCGTCTACGAAGCGAAAGTAGGCGTCGGCGTTGAAGAAATATTGCGTAATTGCCGAGTTCGCACCGGCGTCGACCTTGCGCTTGAAATTGGCGAGGTCCGCGGTGTAGGAGCGCGCCTGCGGGTGGACTTCTGGATAGGCAGCGACTTCGATTTCGAACCAGTCGCCGGTTTCGCGACGGATGAAAGCCACCAGCTCGTTGGCGTAATTGAATTCGCCTGCATCCATGCTGCCGGATGGCAAATCACCGCGCAGGGCAACCAGATGGCGAATGCCCTGGCTTTTGTATTCGGTCAGTATTTCGCGAATATTCGCTTCGGTCGAGCCAATGCACGACAGATGCGGCGCAGCCGAACTGCCCGACGCCTGGATGTCGCGCACGGTTTCGAGCGTGCGGTCGCGGGTGGAGCCGCCGGCGCCGAAGGTGACGGAGAAAAATTTGGGCTTGAGTTGCGCAAGCTGCGCGCGCGTGGCGCGCAGCTTGTCCATGCCTTCTGCCGTCTTCGGCGGAAAGAACTCAAAGCTGAAGGTACGTTCGGTCATGTTTCAACCTTTATTGTTGGGGATGAGTGCAGACAGTGCCCAGGCGATCACCCCGTACAGCATGGCGCCGACGACAGCCGAAGCGAAGCCATGCACCGCAAATCCCGGAATGAACGCACTGGCGAGCCAGAACAACAAGCCATTCAATACCAGATAAAAAATGCCCAGGGTGACAAGCGTGATCGGCAAGGTGAGAATCGCCAGTACCGGTCGCACCAATGTATTGATAAAGCCCAGCACCAGCGCGGCAAGCAGCGCCACGCCAAAACCCGACACCTGAATCGAAGGCAGCAAATACGTCACCGCCAGCAAAGCAAGGGCATTCAGAACCCATAGCAGCAACAAACGCATGTGCGCTCCTTCAGGTGAAACGGATCAATAGCGGTAGTGATCGGCCTTGTAAGGGCCTTGCCTGGGCACGCCGATGTAGTCGGCCTGCTGATCGGTGAGCTCGGACAATTGCGCATTGAGCTTTTGCAGTTGCAGGCGCGCAACCTTTTCATCCAGATGCTTGGGCAGCGTGTAGACATCGACCGGATATTTGCCGGAATCGCGCTCCTGCCACAACTCGATCTGGGCGATGGTCTGGTTGGCGAACGACGACGACATCACATACGACGGATGGCCGGTGCCGCAACCCAGGTTCACCAGGCGGCCCTGGGCCAGCAGAATGATGCGCTTGCCGTCCGGAAAAATGACGTGATCGACCTGCGGCTTGATCTCTTCCCACTCGTATTGTTCGATGCTCGCGACGTCGATTTCGTTGTCGAAGTGACCGATGTTGCAGACGATGGCCTGGTCTTTCATGGCGGCCATATGGTCATGGGTAATGACGTGGTAGTTGCCGGTGGCAGTCACAAAGATATCGGCCTTGTCGGCGGCGTATTCCATGGTCACCACGCGGTAGCCTTCCATCGCGGCCTGCAGCGCGCAGATCGGATCGATCTCGGTCACCCATACCTGCGCGGACAGCGCACGCAGCGCTTGTGCGCTGCCCTTGCCGACATCGCCGTAGCCCGCAACCACGGCAACCTTGCCGGCAATCATCACGTCGGTCGCACGCTTGATGCCGTCGACCAGCGACTCGCGGCAGCCATACAGGTTGTCGAACTTGGACTTGGTCACCGAGTCATTGACGTTGATTGCGGGAAACTTCAGCTCGCCACGCGCATGCATCTGATACAGGCGATGCACGCCGGTAGTGGTTTCCTCAGTCACGCCCTTGACGGCAGCAAGACGCACCGAATACCAGGTCGGATCTGCCGCCACGCGGGCCTTGATCGCAGCGTAGAGCACGCGTTCTTCTTCGCTGCCGGGGTTGGCCACGACCGAAAGATCTTTTTCGGCACGCGCGCCCAGATGCAGCAACAAGGTGGCATCGCCGCCGTCGTCGAGGATCATGTTTGAGTAACCGCCATCGGTCCATTCGAAGATGCGATGGGTGTAATCCCAATATTCGGTCAACGACTCGCCCTTGACCGCAAACACCGGGATGCATTCGGCAGCCATGGCAGCCGCTGCGTGATCCTGCGTGGAGTAAATATTGCACGATGCCCAGCGCACTTCCGCACCCAGTGCGGTCAGGGTTTCGATCAACACCGCCGTCTGGATGGTCATGTGCAGCGAGCCGGTGATGCGCGCGCCTTTCAGCGGCTGTGCCGCGGCAAACTCCTGGCGAATCGCCATCAAACCCGGCATTTCGGTTTCAGCAATCTTGATTTCTTTGCGTCCCCAGTCGGCAAGCGACAGGTCGGCGATGATGTAATCGGTAAAGCTTGAGAGGGGGGTTACTGCATTCATGGTGAAACTCCTTGAATGACAGCGGTCGGGTGCATGCTCGTTCGCCCGCAAAACCGCTGCAAGTCAACAAGCGCAGTTGAAACATCACTCGTGCTGAGCCTGGCTGTTGATTCGGATTGAACCGGCAACAGTCGCAGCGCTCCTCAGCGCGAGGGGGCGAGAAACTCACCCTAAATATGAACGCGGCATTATGCCATGTTTGACTAAAAGCCCGCCGCCGCCTTCAATTCTGCGGCCTTGTCGGTGACTTCCCAGGTGAAATCCGGCTCGTCGCGGCCAAAGTGCCCGTAGCTCGCAGTGCGAGTGTAGATCGGGCGCAACAGATCGAGCATCGCGACGATGCCTTTGGGGCGCAGGTCAAAATGCGTCCGGATCAGCTCGACAATTCTCTCTTCGGAAATCCTGCCGGTGCCGAAGGTGTCGACCATCAGCGAGGTCGGCTTGGCCACGCCGATGGCGTAGCTCACCTGCACCATGCACTTGTCGGCCAGGCCGGCGGCGACGATGTTTTTTGCTACATAGCGCCCGGCATACGCAGCCGAACGGTCAACCTTGGAGGGATCCTTGCCGGAGAATGCGCCGCCGCCGTGACGGGCCATGCCGCCGTAGCTGTCGACGATGATCTTGCGGCCGGTCAGACCGCAGTCGCCCACTGGGCCACCAATGATGAACTGGCCGGTCGGGTTGATGTGGAACTGAGTGTCCTTGGACAGCAGTTCGGCAGGCAGCACGTGCTTGACGATCAGCTCCATCACGCCTTCGCGCAGGTCTGCGTACGACACTTCCGGGTTGTGCTGGGTCGACAGGACAACCGCGTCGATGCCGACAACCTTGCCGTTTTCGTAGCGGCAGGTCACTTGCGACTTGGCGTCCGGACGCAGCCAAGGCAGCAGGCCGGATTTACGGGCTTCGGCCTGGCGTTTCACCAGCTGGTGCGAGAACGTGATCGGTGCAGGCATCAGCACGTCGGTTTCGTTGCTGGCGTAGCCGAACATCAGGCCCTGGTCGCCAGCGCCCTGATCTTCCGGCTTGGCACGGTCGACACCCTGGTTGATGTCAGGCGACTGCTTGCCGATGATGTTCATCACGCCGCAGGTCGCGCCGTCGAAGCCGACGTCGGAGCTGGTGTAGCCGATATCGGTAATCACGTCACGGACGATCTGCTCCAGGTCGACCCAGGCCGAAGTGGTGACTTCACCGGCGATGATTGCTACGCCCGTTTTCACCAGCGTCTCGCACGCCACGCGGGCGAACTTGTCTTCAGCAATGATGGCGTCCAGCACCGCATCAGAAATCTGGTCGGCGATTTTGTCCGGATGCC
>JADMKH010000024.1:3403-7829 GCA_018780025.1 Thiobacillus sp. | reverse complement strand
GTACAGGGATCGGCCTCACTCAACCGCGCTGATCGACGGCTATCGCCAAATTGGCCGCTGACTCCTCGGCATTTGCTGCTGCTGACACTGGAGACAACGAGCGGTTGGTGTGAAGCAGCTTGCCGACTCCGGCACGAAGTTCGGGCTAAATGTCTGCTTTCGACAGCGGCGAGGGACGGCAACCGACCCGGTGCCGCCTTCGAATCTGTCAACCGAGTGTCCGCAAAGCGATTGCAGCCATTGCACTGACGGAATTCGCCAATGCCCCTTTACCTCCCGTCGCCATTACGGAATGGCCAGGATCTCCTCGGGAGCAAACCAGCCACTTTTTTCCTTGATGTGTTCGAGTGCCGCGGCCGGCTGTGTCGACCATAGCACTAGCGCTAAAGACTCGCGAGTTCGGCTGCAGGTGACGTACAGCAGGCGCAGGCTGCGATCGATGGTGGTTTCCTTGCCGGCATCGACGTTTGACATGTCCGTGTCGCTCAACTCTTTGCCACCGAAGAGCTTGTCGTACGAAATCTGGAAGCCGCCCGCCTGGCTGTCGTCCATCACAACCATGACGTGCGCAAACTCCGAGCCCTTCACCACTTGGTGGGTAGCCAGTTCAGAGTTGCCGGCGAGATAGCGCCGGTACCTTCCGAGTTCTTCCCAGGGTGCCGCAAAGAGCGCGCACCAGCCGCGGCGCATCCTCGCTTGCGTGGTTTCCGTTTCCTTGCGGGGAATCGGTGGGGGAGGGGGGTCCGACTTATCGGCAAACGCCTCCGTCAGCCGAGGGTGCACTTCGAACAGGTTGGCAACAAGGATAGGCTCAATCACTTTAGCCACGGTCGACTTCTGGTCGACACACGCCTTGGAAAATGCTTGGATCGCCTTGAGCATTTCATCCGTTCGGGCATACCGCTTGGCCGTGTCGACCGGCAGGTGGTCGAGGCTTCCGCTGCGCCTGAGCACATCGGTCGCTGCGAACTCGTTGACCGTGCCATCGGGACGGACACATGCCTCGAGCTGCGCCAGTTCATCCAGAACCAGGCGCGCAGCCGAAGGCCCTTTGTTCTCGCCGCTCCCGACGGGCGCTGCGGCGTTGGGGTCAATCAGGTCCATCGCCTCGTAGACCCTCAGAAACCCACCACGGGCTGCGACCAGCTTGTGCTCGAGCGCCAGCAGCTGATAGTCGCCGACCTTCCAGGCGTCGGCCTGGGCCGGCGCCTGCATCTGGTCGGCGCACCAGCGTTCGCGATCGCGCTTCCCCTCGGGGGACAGGGATGCATCCCCGACGAACAGGCGCACCACGCCGCCTGTCTTCTCGGTTCGGGGATGTTGCGTGACGCCCGTCGCTGGCTGCGTACGACCCTGCATCTTCGATTCCCAGATCTTGTTGATGAGGGTGACGATGCGGCGCTGGCTGCGATGATTCATTTGCAGCTCCGGCTTCGCCCAACCCTCGGGCACCAAGCCCGGCAGGTCGGAATGACCGTCGGAATAGATGCGCTGCCGGTGGTCGCCCAGGAGGCCCAGCGTGAGTCCGCTGCCCCGGGGCTCCGCGAGCACCATCAGCGCATCCAGCATGCCTTTCATCGTGTCCTGGGACTCGTCGATGAGGATGATCGGGTGGCGGAATGGTCTTGAGCGTCGGCCGGTTCAGCAACAACCAGGCCGTGGCGTCGAGAACGTGTCGATGCTGGATCGCGCCAGGCCCGTAGGTGTTCCGGTCCGGGTGGTAGACGAACTTCTCAGTCTTGCAGAGCTGTTCGATCTCCCCCTCGATCTCGGCGAACTTCGCGAGGTCGGTGGCGCTGACGCCGCGCTTTTTGGCTGCAGCCTTCTCGCGTTCCTTCTCAAGCTCGATCTTCTTCACCGCGACGAGCGCTTCACGGATGTCCTCGTCGAAGCCGTCGATGAGCTCCCAGCAAAAAGAATGAATCGTCGAGACGCTGCCCAGGTCGTTGCGCCCCAAGCGCCCGTTGATGACTGCGACTGCGTTCTTCGTATATGTGACGACACGGATGGATCGGCCGCCCAGGCGAAGGCGACGGCCGAGAACGCCGCCGGCCTCGTGAGGCACCACCCCAGTGAGCCGGCGCAAGACCTCGACGAGCGTCCGTGTTTTTCCGGAACCGGCACCGGCGAACAAGAAGAAGCTGCGCGGCGGCTGCTCGGTGAGGTATCCGCAAATCTCCTCGACAACGCCGGCATCTCGGTCGTTGCCTTCACGAACCACGGCGCCGCTCATAGCACGACGTCCGCATTCGGTTCGAGTTGCGCTTGCAGCCAGGCGAGGGCATCCGCGATGTACTTCGGACAAGCAATTGTCTCGCCGGCGGCGACCTTCTCGAAGATGCTCGCGGCAAAGTCGCCTTTGCTGAAGGAGTCGTGCATCAGCGCGTGCAGCGCGCTTGCCAGCTCGGGATGCGTCTTGGCCTCGGCAACCGTCGTGGCTGCCGCGCCCAGCGCGCCAGTCGGGGGCTTGACCTTCTTGCCGTCCTTGCCGACCTTCTCTTGAGACAACGCCTTGAACCACTCGATGTTGCCAAGGATCAGGGAGTCTTCGAATGAGCTCGGCCAGGTGCCGCCGGCCTCCGCGACCGGCAGTTGCCAGGCGAACCGCACCACGCACTCCGCCACCTCGGACCACGTCAAGTGCTCAGGCGTGGGAACCTTGAAGCCGTCCAGCTGCACGATCTTCGGATGCCAATTGCGCAGCGTCGCATTGCCGCACTCCAGTCCCGCCTGGCCGGTGTTGGCGACCGCCACCCGGACCGGCTGGCCTTTGGCGCCGACCTTCACTTCCACGGGGTCGATGTCGGTGATGACGATGGTGGGAATTCGTAGCCTCTCTATTAGGGGCTTCAACCGATGGGCGTGGCTGCCGCCGATGTCCAGGAAAGAGATATAGCGCCTGTTTAGCGACTCGTAGTCGCGCTCCATGAACAGCGGCACCAGCATGCGCTCGGCCACGCCCTCCACGAAGATGGCCGCGTTGGCGAACAGCAGGTCGGTGTGCTGGACGCGGAAGTAGCGTTCGGCGAATTGACGCGTAGCGTCATCGCTGCCGAAGACCTGCCCAAGATTGACGACTTCGGTGGTCGGCATCGGATGGTCCTTAGACTTGGCGATTCGCCGGACATAGCGAAGCCGGTCGAAGTCCTCGGCGTGCGCGAGATGGCTCGAATGCGTGCTGATGAGCAGCTGGCTCTTCAGTACCGTCGCCTCCTGGTCGTTCGGGCTGATGAGCCTGTGCGCCTTGTCCGGGAAGACGCGTTGCACCTGGACATGCAGGTGGGCCTCCGGCTCCTCGATCATCACGAGATGCACCGGCGTCGGCGAGCCCTTTTCCGGATTCAGGCGAGCGGTCTTGAAGGAGACCAGCTGATAGCTCAGCGACTGAAGGTTCTGGTAGCCCAGACCGATGGAGTATTCCGGCAGCAAGTCCTCTGCGGAGTCCTTCTTCATGCTGTACTGGACTGCGGTGCCGTGGTCGAGCAGGTCCGCCGTGTGAATGCGGGTCCGGAAGCGGATCTCCTGAGGGTCATGCAGCCCCGGGTAGCCGAGCTCCTTGACCTCCTCCACGGAAGGCGCGATCGCATCGTGGATCTTCTGGTCCAGTTCCTTCTGCGCCTCGGCCACGGCCTTGATGAGATCGGCGCGGTGACCGTGCCCAGTCGCGGCCACGTTCAGGTGCCGCCGTGCGAACTGCAGCAGCTGGTTGGAGAACATGCCCACGCGATGGGGGCCGGAGGCCGACCGCGAGTCTGCCTCTTCGCCGCCCAGGCCGCGCTGGGCCGCCACGAAGTCGACACGAATCAGCTTTGCCAGATGCTTGCGCTCGATGGGCACCGCATCGGCCGGCAAGACCTGCGTCGTGTAGGCCGCCTTGCCTTCCAACGGGTTGTTCTCTGCATCGAGCTTGTAGGCCATGACCTGACCCATCTTCAGCGATTCACGAAGCCAATAGTCGAGCAGGTCGATAGGCCAGGCCAGCGAGTCGTTGCCCATGTCCTTCACGGGGAGGCGGGCCGTGTGATACGACCAGGCCAGCTCCTTGAGCGAGGCCACATCGGTCGCCGGCTCCAGGCGCAGTCGAACACCGACCGCGCCGCCCTGCCAGTTGAACTTGGACAGGAACGGCGCCACGAAGTGGTACATGCCCGCCTCGGCGTTGAACCACAGGTCAAGTGTCGGCATTGCGGACAGCAGCGTGGCGAGCTGGGTCGTCCAGTCCGTGGTGTCGGTCCCCGCGGCTGTCGCCGGGTCTTCGGCCAGCACCTCCCATTGCTTGCCCAGTTCCCGCAGCTTCGTCCACTGCGACAGGCTGATGTCGAAGGCGCCGAATGCCGAGCCATCGGACAGGAAGTGCCGCAGTGCCGCGAGCACGGAGGTCTTGCCGCTGTTGTTGGCGCCGACGAGGATGGTGGTCTTCTCGTCG
>JADMKH010000024.1:0-3393 GCA_018780025.1 Thiobacillus sp. | reverse complement strand
TGTCCAGTTGAACCTTGCCAAGTCGACGGAACTGGCAAAGCTCCAAGAATCGGAGGGTGACGCTTCCCTGGCTTGGAACAACAGCTGCTTTTTCGGTCATGATCTAGCCTATCCATTACTGATCGACCGCGCTTTGCACGGCCTCATCTATGCGAGGCTCAATAGTGTCGCGCACGGATCGAATCAGTGCGTGCCACGGGGAGCCCCTATATTTTCAGATCAGAATTTGAACGCAAATCCTAGCGTATGTCATCAAACCAGGGCACAAGCGACAGATGATATCGGCGTCAGGCGACGGAGAGGGCTCGCGTCGGGCTGACCTGCGTTTGCCATTTCCAATCCCACATTGCCGTGCTTGGAACTCCCTTCGAGCGGATGTTCGTCGAAAAACCGACGGCCGCTGCGTTGGCGAATGACGTATTCGTGGCAATCCAGCGGAACGGAACTGAAGTCCGGATGAGTAAAGTCAGCTGTTCCCGGCCAGAAGCAGTCATCTCAACATTTCTCCCACAACGGACATTCCCTCCAGATTACCATTACATATGCGCACAGACAGTCTCGACGAACCGACTATGAATCAAACAGTTACGGCGCATCAGCATGTTCTTCGAATTTCAATAATACTGACCGACCGGTCTGGTGAATAACTGTTAGGCTAACAACATGATGGAATTCAATTTCCAAGATGCCTTTCCATCGCTGCCACTCGCCGATATTTATCCGTTATCTGCACGAGCCCAAAGTTGGCTTGCCCGAGCGTCAAAGCGAAGTGACTTTTTAGACAAACCATCTACACAAATCGCTGGTGCGATCTATATGCTTTGCGGGCTTGATTACCATCATCGCCAGTTCATGAGTCATATCGAGCAACTTTCACCTTATTACGCAAGAAAAAAAGAGTTTTTGGAGCACATCTGTGAATTGCCGAATGACAGTTCTGTCTCACCTCAAAATATTTTTCCCACAGAGATAGAGAGAGACCATCTGGATGCTCTTCATCATGAAGCTGTTGCTTATATCAATAGACTTGGCCAATTCATTTCCTTTGCGAAGGCGATGAAGCTGGAAGCCATGTGCACACGAGCAAAAGAGCTGATAAGTTTTCGCAACAAACACACGGCACACCGATCAATTGACGATCCGAGAAACGAAACGTTCGAATTGCAAGAAATGCACGCTATGGCATTCAATTTCTATCAGCTTAACAACGGCGCATTTCCAATTTTTCAGATTTATGATCAAGGGCATCACATTAACTTTCATATGCGCGATGATCATGCGGTTCTCATGGACGAAGCTATGGCTATGTTGCAATCATTGTATGCAGTCCCGACTGATACCGTGAATACCTAACAACACCCTCACATGAGCACCGAGCGAATCCCGCGGCACGAAGCCTGGCGCCGAATGTATCAGGCCAACCGATACTGTCGACACCTCAGCCAAAAGGAATTGAATCAGCGAGTTCGCGATGTATTCCTCAACAACCTTCGGCTTACGCCTGAGGCGAAGATCGGCCTCCCACCTATGGGACCCGACGGCTTGCGCGGCATGGAGCTTTGGACTCATGTGCTCGAAGAGATGGCTCTTCGACATGGGCCCTACCCGAATGGCTTCACCCGAGACATCCTGCACTCAGAGCCGTTCCCTGACCTCGTCGGTGCATTAGGGCGGAAGGCAGCCTCGATCCTTTCAACTAGAGGCTTGGAACCTGCTGAAGTCTTTATCAAATTCGGCAAAGCCGAACATATGCAGGCGCTCTTCGAACGTGGATCGATGCGAATCCAATCCGCGAGCTACTACGCCACGCCCAGCCACAACGGCGCAATCCTGGATGACGAGCTCTCGCTTCCGCTGTCGCTTTCACTTACTCGCGATGATATTGTCAAAATGGTGCTCAACCCGCAGGACGTACCCAACGAACCACTCGATCAACGGCTCGATATCACGTACAGCGCCGGAACAGACTACTGGCTATATTGCGTTACCACAGCAGTCGAGCCACGCCTGTTTGTTGACTTCCAAGCCGACGCCTGCGTCATCATTCAGGATCGCGAACGCTTTCAAAGGCTTGTTACGCTGCAGGGCGCGCAGCATTTCTCCGATACTGGGCATCGGCACGGCGACGCCATCTATGTCGATCCACTTCTACCCAGGACGGCCATCATCGATGTGCCTATGTCAAAGCACTTCCGTTACGAGTACCAGAAGGAGTACCGCTTTGTCTGGCGGCCGATTCAGCCAAGGTCAAACCTGCCCCACGTGGATGTTGAAGTCGGTAGCCTCAAGGACATTGCAGAACTTGTTGTCGTCTAGGTGAGAGCGATGGCTAAGTCAAACGTTGAACGGTTGGTTTTCGAACCGGCCAGCTTCCGCTTTGGGTCGAGGCTGTGTGGCCGGAGCGGACCGAGAGCCCTCCGTTGCCCTTGGCCGAGGACGCGACGGTCAATGTTCCAAGCATGACAGGCAGGTCGTCGGCCAATCCTGCCGGTGGCGTGGGCTCATTTGAAAGGCCGGTGTTGCACTGTGAATTCAACCGGGGGATGCAATAGATTGGTTAAAACCGCAGGCCTTAGCAGACAGGGACCTCTCCTCGGACGGTCGGTTATTTTCAAGCCCAAAGCGGTCGATTAAGCGGCCTCTGGTAGCGGACGGTCTGCAAACGAATAAAAGCTTCAAGAACGACGATCTGTATTAGTGACGTCCCCGAATCCAGTCGTGATCGGGTACATCCATGGTTACCATGTACTCCGTTGGCGTGCGATTTTCTCGGTCGGCGGTGGCTTCCACAAAGTAGATCAGCGCCGCGCGAACAAGCTGCAATGTTTCGATGAGATGGCGGCGGAATTCATCGGCATCATAGCGTTCGATGATGTCGGCGCCGGACGTCGTCGCAAGCGAGATATCGTGCAGGATGACGAACCGATGAGTGGAGGCGTTGCGCAACTGGCGCTTGGACTGGAGGTAGCCGGCGTGGGCGACATCAGCCGCCATTTCCGCAATAGCGAGAACCCCGCGATTTCCGCTGTCGATCTCCTCGCGGATTCGTGTCTTCCATGTTCTGGGATTAGCGTCGCGTTCGAAAAATGAATTTAGGAATGTGGCATTTCGATCTGGCTTGGTCTCTCCCAGATAGTGCAGGAGCGCTACCGCCAATTTATCCAGGATATCAACGCAGGCACGCTGCGCCAATGTGAGGCCGGCTGTCGCGACACCATAGCAAGCATAGTCCAGAGTATCCGCGTAGCTTCCGCTTTCCGGAGGAGGTCTCTGAAGTGCCGTGAATGCCAGATTCCGAACAGCCAAGTAGTCTGCCTTCAATACATTGAAGGTCGCGAAGACGGTGGGTATCTGATAGTGGGTTCCCTGCGGCTCGAATATCCCCGGAAGCCT
>JADMKH010000093.1 GCA_018780025.1 Thiobacillus sp. | reverse complement strand
TGGCACTGATGGAAACCCTGGCCGATTTCGGCACCATGGCCATCTTCAACTACGACACCTTCACCACCGCCATCTACAAAGCGTGGTACAGCCTGTTCTCCTTGCCTGCCGCGGCGCAGCTCGCCTCGATCCTGATCCTGTTCGTGCTGGTCGCCGTGGTATTCGAGCAACGCTCGCGCGCAAAAATGCGCTATGGCGCGGTGGGTCGCAGTGCCGCTTCACGCCGGATCAAGTTGTCGCCCACCATGGCGGCACTGGCTTTGCTCTACGCCAGCACCGTTTTGGCCATTGCCTTCATTATTCCGGTCACCCAGCTTGCGCTGTGGGCACGCGATGTCATCGCCGACGATCTCGATAGCCGCTACTGGGCCTTCGCCTGGCATTCCCTGCTGCTGGCCGGCATGGGCGCGCTGATCGTGGTGGGAGTCTCGCTGTTGCTCGCTTACGCCGGGCGCCAGCGCCCCGGCAAAACCATGATGTGGACGCAGCGTCTGGCCACGATCGGCTACGCTTTTCCCGGCGCGGTGCTGGCGGTGGGGCTCTTCATTCCGGTGGCATGGCTGGACAACTGGCTGATCGACAGCGGACGCGCCTGGTTCGGGTTCGAAGGCCACGAAGTGCTCAAAGGCACGCTGCTGGTGATGCTGCTGGCCTACCTGGTGCGCTTTCTTGCGGTGGGCTTTGGCCCCATCGAGAGCGGACTCCACCGCATCACGCGCAACGTCGATGAAGCCGCACGCAATCTTGGCACGGGCGCGGCCGGACTCCTGACCCGCGTCCACCTGCCGATGCTGCGCGCCAGCCTGCTCACGGCTGCGGTATTCGCCTTTGTCGACATCATGAAGGAAATGCCGATCACCCTGATGACGCGCCCGTTCGGCTGGGACACCCTGGCCGTCCGGGTTTTCGAGATGACCTCGGAGGGCGAATGGGAGCGCGCCGCGCTGCCTTCGCTTGCCATTGTCATTGCCGGTATCATTCCCATCATCCTGCTGACCTGGCGCGGAGCGCATTCGCAAAACCAAACCCATGGCTGAACTGATCCTCGATTCCGTTTCGCAGTCGTACGGCACACGGAAAATTATTGCCGACCTCTCCTTCACCTTGCCCGAAGGGGCAATCGGCTGCCTGCTGGGCCCATCGGGTTGCGGCAAGACCACTGCGCTGCGTTGCATTTCCGGATTCGAACCGATCCAGAGCGGCGAAATTCGCATCGGCGGCGAAGTCGTCAGTCGGCCCGACTGGATGCTGGCTGCCGAAAAACGCCGCGTCGGCATGGTGTTTCAGGATTACGCGCTCTTCCCGCACATGACCGTGTCGGCCAACGTTGGCTTCGGCCTGCGCAGTCAATCCAAAGCCGCGCGGCAGGCGCGTATCGACGAACTGCTGGTCCTGGTTGGCCTGAGCGGTCACGCCGAGCAGTTTCCGCATCAGCTTTCCGGGGGACAGCAGCAGCGTGTGGCATTGGCGCGGGCGCTGGCACCGCGTCCGCGCTTGATCCTGATGGACGAGCCTTTCTCCAACCTTGACGTGGAATTACGCGAACGGCTGTCGATCGAAGTACGCGATATCCTTAAGCGCGAAGCCACCACCGCACTCATCGTCACCCACGACCAGAACGAAGCCTTTGCCTTGGCCGACTGGGTTGGCGTCATGCACGAAGGCCGCATCCAGCAATGGGCCACGCCTTACAATCTGTATCACGAGCCAGCCAACCGCTTTGTCGCCGATTTTGTTGGCCAGGGCGCCCTGGTCACCGGCGAGGTCATCAACGACCATCAGGTGGAAATCGAACTCGGCGTACTCAACGGCCATATCCCGGTCGAGTGTGGCGACACAGGGTGCGATGAATGTGTACGCAGTTGCCATGTCGATGTCTTGCTGCGACCCGACGACATCATCCATGACGACGACAGCCTGATGCTGGCCGAGGTTGAGAACAAGGCCTTTCGCGGCGCCGAGTTTCTCTACACGCTCAAGTTGCCAAGCGGCCAGCGAGCCCTGTCGCTGGTGCCCTCCCATCACAATCACGCTATCGGTGAAAGAATCGGCATCAAGCTCGCAGTCGATCACGTTGTAGCATTCCGTCGCGAGTAAATTCCGATCTCATGTTGTCATCTGATGCAACGACCGCGCATTCGACAACGCCTGCAAGCGGGCAAGTCGCTGCGTCTCCGTTACGCGGCCTGCTTTTCAACGTAGGGTTCGGCTTCACTGCCGCCCTGATGCTGATGCTTGCGGTGATCGGACTAGGTGTCACCCAGATGGCGCACCTGAATGACGAGCTGGAACACGTGGTGGCGGTCAATAACGTCAAAACCCGTCTGGCCTCGCGGATGCGCGACACCCTGCGCGATCGCGCCCTGCTGATGCACAACATCGTGGTCTCGATCGATCCATGGGAAAAGGACACCCTGTTTCTCCAGTTTCTGGAGTATGGCGAACGCTACGCTAAAGACCGCAGACAGCTGTTCACCATGCTCAACACCGCAGATGAAAAACGATTCATGGCGCAACTGGACGCCATTACCTTCAGCAACCAGCCCATCATGTTCAATGTGGTGGAAGCGGCGCTCGACGAAAACAATTACGGTGCGCTGACCTTGCTGCAGGAAGAGGCCATTCCCTCACAAAACCGTCTGGTCGAAGCACTCGACAACATGACCCGGCTGCAGCGCGAGGACAACGAGGAAGCACTCGGGAAAACATTTGCCGCGTATCAGGCCACGCGTAACCTGATGCTGCTGTTGAGCGTCATCGCCACACTGCTGGCCGCAGTTGTGGCGGTGTTGGTAAGCCGCCGCATGTTGACGCAAACACGCCAGATCGAGATTCAGAAACAAAAATATCACACCCTGTTCGAGACCAACTCCGATGCGGTCGTCATTCTCGACGAGACGGGCTTTACCGATTGCAACTCAGCCACGCTTTCACTATTTGGCATGAACTCGGTAGAGGATTTTCTGCGAACGCCCATCTCGTCACTCGGCACCCCAACCCAGGCCAACGGCGACAGTGCGCTGGACCATGCCAACCGTTCCATCGCGTTGGCCCGCAGTGAGGGGCATGCCATCATGGACTGGCATGGCAAACGCCAGGACGGCTCGCTCTTCATGGCTGAAATTGCCATGCACGCCATGCAACTGGAGGGCAAACCCGTGATCCAGGCGATCATGCGCGACGTTTCGGAGCGCCGCGCCGCCGAAGCGGCCAAGGAAGCCGCACGCGAAGCCGCATTGCAAATGGCGCGTGCCAAATCGGAGTTTGTCGCCAATGTCAGTCACGAAATCCGCACCCCGATGCACGGCATATTGGGCATGAGCGGACTGCTGCTGAAAACGCCGCTCGATGGTCGTCAGCGCGAATACATCACCACGCTGAAAAGCTCCGCCGAGAGCCTGCTCACGATCATCAACGACATCCTCGATTTTTCAAAAATCGAGGCCGGGAAAATGGTGGTCGAAGCCGTTGCCTTCTCGCCGGAACGTCTGGCGCAAAGCGTCGTGGCCCTGTTTCAGGCGCGCGCACTTGAAAAAGACCTGAAACTGGAACTGGTCCTGTCCAGCACGCCCCCTGATGCGCTGCTGGGGGATCCCACGCGCATCCGTCAAATCCTGCTCAACCTGGTCGACAATGCCATCAAGTTCACCCCTCAGGGAAAAGTCGAATTACGCCTGTCATTTGACACCGTGAATGATGAAACCCGGTGCCGGTTTAGCGTGTACGACAGCGGCATCGGTATAAGCAGCGAAACGCAGGCGCGTTTGTTTCAGGCGTTCTCCCAGGCGGACACCTCAACCACGCGACGCTACGGGGGTACCGGGCTCGGCCTGGCCGTCAGCCATCAACTGGCGGGGTTGATGGGGGGGCAGCTTACGGTTGAGAGCACACCCGACAAAGGCAGCTGTTTTACCCTTGCGCTGACCCTCCCCGTCACGAGCTTGCCACTGGCCGAACTGCCTGCCCAGTCGGTGGTGCAACTTCAGGGACGCATCCTGGTTGTTGAAGACCACCCGGTCAACCAGAAAGTCCTGGCCCATCAACTGCGCGAAATGGGTTTGCAGCATGGCATCGCCACCAGCGGTTCCCAAGCACTGGACATGCTGGAAACGGAAACGTTCGATCTCGTTCTGATGGATTGGCAAATGCCGGAAATGGATGGACTGGAAGCCACCCGACGGATCCGCCAACTGCCGAACGATATCCGGCACATCCCCATCATTGCGTTGACAGCCAACGCCAACACCGGCTTTCGTGAAGCCTGCCTGGAAGCGGGTGCGAACGACTACCTCAGCAAGCCCTACTCCGAGTCGGCCCTCGCAGCCTTACTGGCGCAACGCTTGCCAAGCGTCGGGCCGGCGCCCAATCGAACCCCCTTGCTCGACCTGCCCGCCCTGCATGCACGCTACCCGGGAAACCCCGGCCTGGTGAACGATCTGGCCGCCGTTTTCATCAGCACAACCGAAGCGAGCCTGGCGGTGTTGAAGAACGGCATAGAGAAGCGTGACAATGGATCGTGCCTCAAGGAAACCCATGCGCTCAGAGGCGCCGCAGCCAGTGTCATGGCAAAAGACATTCAGGATCGTGCTGCACATATTGAAGCCAGTGTAAAAAAAGGCGATTTCACTGAAGCGGCATCCGAACTCGAAAAGCTCGAGCGACACTTTCAGGCACGGGCTTGAGGTTTGTTGACGTATGCGCCAGGGCGCGTACGATGAAAAAACACTCACGCATAGAGGAGAAACCTCATGTTGCGCTGCTTTGTCCTGATCGCCCTGCCGGTTTTCAGCCTGTTTGCGCTTGCCGCAGAGTCAGCTGCTGCGCCCATTGAGCCGCTGAACGCTGCGCCTGTTGCAACAGCGCCCGTCAATCCCGAATTACAGCACGCGCCCCCGCAACAGTGGATTGGGATTACCCAGACACCGTATGGACCGATGATGATTCAACTCGCGCCGCCTCCGCCTTATCGCGATTACCAGATGAATCGCATCATCACGCCGGAAGAGAAAAAACGCTGGCTGCAGATGGCGATGCCGATGATGGCCAACATGATGCAGATGGACGCACGCGAGGCGATGAATTTTTTCGTCGTCAAATACAGGGCCAAGCCTGACCTGACGTTTGATGAAGTGGTGGAATCGATGAAGCTGCGCGCCAACCAGGTCAACCTGAAACTTGTTGGCAGCAACCTGATGTGGAAGGATTTCAAGGCCGCGCTGAATGATGATTCGGGACCGCGCATTGAAATATTCAGCTTCTGTGACATCGCAGTGGGGCGCGACCTGCTGCGTATCATCCCCGAAATGGCCGCTTTTCTCCCTTGCCGCATTACCGTGATGGAAGACGCCGACAAGAATATCTGGGTGATGACGCAAGACTGGGATGTGACCTGGCTAGACATGGCCGGCCCGCATAAAAACATCCCCCCCGAACTGCGAAACGGGGTCATTGCTGTGCGTGAAAAGATGGAAAACGTGATGCGCGCCGCCGTCAACGGCGAGCTCTGACCCGCCGCCGGGAACCGGCTTGTCGCGCTTATTCAGCGCGGCACAGCAAGCTGCCCAGCCCGAACAGCGCTTCGATTCCTTCTGCCGTTTCCAGATCGCGGTCCGGACAAAACGCAAGCATGGCCCCGTCGTGAATCTCGATGTAGATACCCGGATGGCGATCCAGCAAGGCCAGAATTTTCCTGATCATCCCCAATGAATCGGGAGTGTCCTGACGCACGTAGAGCCGATGTTCGCGCAGCCCCGCCGTGATCTCCGGTGCATCGACTTCCTCAAACCCCACCAGATAGCGTTCCAGATAATTGCCTGGCGTCAGCACCAGTTCCGGCAAGCCCGCCGTGACACCCTGCGGGCGCAGGATAATGACGGTGTGACGATGCTCGGAATAATAGTCAGGCGCAGCGGTGTGGCTGTAATCAAACAGCTTGACGTGACAACCCGCATAGTCGCCGGTCATGACGTTGCTTTCCTGGCGCATGTCGCCGCGGCGCAGATAGACGAAGTTATGCAGGTTGAGCGTGCCCGAGGTCGACTCATTGAAATCGAGATGATGGCTCGCTGCTATCGCCGCCATCAATTGCGCGCGATCGGACAATCGGGCCTTCTCCTTGACCAGCTTGGTGTCATGCATGCGGGCCGACAGTGAATGCGGCATGAACTGGTAATAGTTTTCCAGCCCCACCAGCCGGAACGTGCGGCCATCGCGCAGGCAGGCTTCTTCAAACTGGTGCAGATACTCCATCGCGGTATGGTCGATGATATGCCCGGATTCGCTGGCCAGCAGCGTGATCGTGCACTGTTGGGGCAGCGATTGCAGCAGCTTGTCCAGCGGCAGCAGATTGAAGCAAACCACCGAACCGAGCGTGATCTGATAATGCGGCAAACCATTGTGTTCTTCCTGCTTGAACTTGATCACCGGGCTGCGGAACAGATCGAACAGGTTGCGCTGCAAGTGCACAAGCGACTGCGAGTAGGTCAGACGACCGGTCAGCACCGTGCGGATCGACGGACTGAGCAGATAAACCAGCATCGCAATTTCCGAGGCAATGCCAATCAGAATGCCGTACAGCAGATCGGTCGCCAGAATCGCCACAATGGTGACCAGAAAAATGACGATCTGGTCGCGGCCAATGGCATAGGTCTTCTGGAACACGCGATACTCGCACAGGCGCCACCCGACATAAATCAGGATCGCGCCGATGGCAGCGAGCGGCACCCGGCTGATCAGATCCTTGGCCATGAACAGGAACAGGATCAGGAAAACCGCGTTGTAAAAGTTGGCCCATAGTGTGCGGCCGCCGGCGTCGATGTTGACGCGGCTTTTCACCCCGCCGGGGATGATGGTCAGGCCGCCGAAAAAACTCGACAACATGTTGGACACGCCCATCGCGCGGAGCGTGGTATTGGCCTGGGATTTGCGCTGGTAGGGATCGATCTTGTCGACCGCGGCGATGGTCGCCAGCGACTCGATGCCGTCGATCAGCGTCAGCGTGATCACGATCAGAATGACGCCGCCCCACAATTCGGGGCGCTGCCACACGGTTTCAAAGGCCGGTGGCGTGATGCCGCCTTCCAGAATGTTGTCCGGCATACCGATCAGGAACCGGGCCTCCAGGTTGAAGGCATAGCCCAGTGCAATCCCCACCACCGCCACCACCAATGCCGCTGGCACGCGCCTGAGCCAGGGCTTGCTGGCCTGGTTGAGAAAAAACATCAGGAACAGGCAGATCAGACCGGTCGCCATCACCGGCGCCTCGATGCGCATCAGGCTCTCCGGCAATGCAAGAATGGCGCCGAGCATGTCCTTGGAGAGCGGCGCCAAATCGCCGAGCAAAGGCGGGATCTGCTTGACGATGATCATGATGCCTATTGCCGCCAGCATCGCCTCGACCACGGTGACCGGCAGAAAAATCGCAAAGCGCCCGGCATTCACCATGCTGAGCACAATCTGCACCAGGCCCGTGAGGCAGATCGCCACCAGCAACAGGGGATAGCCCGCCGCCAGGTCGCCGCCGCCGAGCAGCAGCATGCCGGCGAGCAGTGCGGGTGCGAGTCCCGCCGCCGGACCGCTGATGGTCACATAGGCGCCGCCCAGGAACGGAAAAATCAGGCCCGCGATAATGGCGGAAATGACGCCGGTAATCGGCGGCGCGCCCGAGGCCACGGCGATGCCGAGCGAGAGCGGCAGCGACACCAGCGCCACCTGCAAGCCCGCGCCGAGGTCATAACGCCAGTGCCTGAGTCCGGCCAGGCCGTTCTGTGGTTTGTTGTCGGTCTGCATCAATCGAGATGAATACCTTGCGGGTCATTGATCAGGCAATGCCCATTATTTGAATAA